>CAVKHV010000014.1:0-30910 GCA_963656085.1 Agathobacter sp. | reverse complement strand
GCAGGGATATAAGAAGCTATCTCAACTTATTTGTCAAGCGGTTTCATTGTCGGGATTCGGACAGAAACCCGGAATTATCGGGAATTATCAAGCATTTACGGGCATTTCGCGATAATAAAACCACACAAATAAAGCCATATCGAGAATTATCAAGAATTCCGGTGTGCTTACATTGGTGTAACTTTTGGTGTAAGGTGTAAGCTTGATGTATCCGATTGCCCGACAAAGAAGCACATCTCTCATTCAAAGATAACTGCATTATACACCAAAACTCCAAGAAAATCAAGTGATATCATTATTGAGTTTTCTCCTTCCACCTGAGAAAAGCCTTTTTGCACTGTTCGATATCCTCCTGACTGTTTGAAAGAATATATATGTTTTTCTCCCGAAATATCCTTTTGATTTTATCCGCCAGCTCAAGCCGATTATTTGCTGAAACCTCAAAGTACGATATTCCGTTCATTTTACATAGGTGCTCTTTAACCGCCCTTTCATTACCTGTCTTTTTATTTACACGCTCAATAGCAGAGAACATATCAGGGATATATGTTTCCAACGGCAGCCCGATTATATTATCGTCAAATGTTGCCACTCTCATATTATACTGTTTTGCATAAAGCGAAACCAAAAGTTGAACGAGCAAGCTATCAAATTCGGATTCGCAAACCGTACAGGTTTTACCCTCGTGAGTTCGCTCACATATTTTTGCGTTCCAACTATGTCCGTAACTACATAACCACCACGCACGATTATGCGAGTTTCTTGAAATCTCCGTTGGCTCAACCTTGTTCTTTTCGTAGTCCCATTCTTTGCATAGCGCAGCGTCTGTTGTTGCTAAATCATTATATCCTTTCAATACCTTTCGTTCAGCACAAACAGGACAGGAAACGCCTTTTACACGAGCATTGATTACAGCCTTCCACTCATTGCCGCATACCTTACACTTCCACCAAACATTCTTCGTAGACTTTTCATTGACCTGTTCGGGGAGAAGCGGATAGTTTAATTCCGACCATTCTTCTGCAATCGCGGGATGCGTAGTGGCAAGGTCATTAAAACCTTTCAGTAATTTAATGCCGCTGCAATAAGGGCATTGACTGCCTCCGGCTCTTGTGGATATCAAAGTATGCCATTCGTGTCCGAGACTGCATTTCCACCACACCTTTTTATTCTTAAATGCCGTAACCATATTCGGGCGCAGCGGATAGTTCCTTTCCGACCATTCTGCTGCAAGCTTCGGAAACCGTGAAGCGAGATCATTAAATTCGGGGAGAACAATGTTGTGTGAGCAATATGGACAGCCTGCACCGCGTACTCGGTTTTTAATTACTGCCGTCCATTCGTGACCGCACTTTCCGTGCCATAACACTTTCTTATGAGAACCGACAGAAACCTGTGTCGGCTTTATTTTATTCTTCGTTGACCATTCATCGGCTAACGAGGGACATATCGTTTTCAGATCATTGATTCCTGCAACAACTCTTGCCCCGGAGCATATAGGACACTTTTCTCCGGCAGAACGAGCCTTTGCACTTGCTTCCCATTCGTGTCCACACGAACCTTTCCACCAATACAGTTTATTTGAGCCGTAAGGTACTTTGTCGGGACTCAGCGGCAAGTTCCGTTCGGACCACTCTTTTACAAGATGCGGTTTCATATTCGTGATACTGTTATCCATACTAAAAACACCTTTCATTTTGTGCCTTTAGTATATCTCAGTTATCGAAAAAAGAGAAATGTGCAAAAAAAGAGAGATGCCGCAGAACTATGTCCTTGACATCTCTCTTTCTATTGATTAAACAGCCGTTTCAATTTCACCTTTACTGTTTCCGACAAACTTCGCATAGGTCAGCATTTCTTCTTTTTTCAAGTCATTGGTGACATCTATATAGATGTTCATTGTTGTAGAAATGTCAACATGACCTAATACATTTTGAATGACCTTAATATTGATACCCGACTCGCAAAGCCGCGTCGCAAAAGTATGCCGCAAATGATGGCAGGTGAAATAGGGCAGCAGCACCGGCTCTTTGTCCGTTTTTCTGTTTAGCAGTATTTCATCGTTACAATCTCTCCTGATTCGGTGAATGGCATTGTTTAATGAGGATTGGTTGTGGAGATTTCCGTCACGATTAAGGAAAATAAAGTCTGTATATCCGTCTACGCTTGCATGGCATTTCATTCCGATATCATCATAGAACTCTTTGACGGCAAGAAACGCCGACTTCACTTCTTCGGTCATTGGTATCTCACGATCTCCGGCTTCGGTTTTTGTTGTATTGATAGTGTAGCTGCATTTGCCATCCGCCTTTTTGTAATACACCAATGTATGATTTATCTTAATCATTCCACCGTCGAGGTCAACATCTACCCATCTGAGTCCCGTAAGCTCACCGACACGCATACCCGTATTCAACATAATGAAGAATACAGGAAACCAATGCTGGTACTTCGGGTTCTTTTTCATATAGGATAAGAAAATCTCCTGTTCCTTGATTGTCAGAGCCTTTCTCTTTTCGGAACGATAGTCACGGGACATTTTCAGCTCACGCAACATATTGTCCGTTGGGTTTATACGGATAATATTATCGTCAACGGCAATTTGGAAAACTTGGTGAAGCACATTATGAATGTTATCTATTGTTGCGACCTGCATACGCTTGCCGTCTGCAAGGCGGTTATAGAACTTTTTGACATCCGATTTCTTTATCATCTGAACTCTGTTTTTCCCGAAGTTCGGTGCAACAATAAGGTTATACATATAAATGTAGTTTTGAAATGTGCTGTCCTTAATTCCGCGTTTGGTATCTTTCCAAAGCTCAAACAGGTCATTAAGTGTCAGCAGTTTATTTTCCTGCTTTATACCGTCGTGCTCATCAACAATTATGAGCTTTTCTTCTTCTCGCAGTTTTTCAAGCGTAGGAGCGTATATATAATGCCTTTTGCCTTGCGCGTCTGTCCACCGATACATATATGTTCCGTTCGGTCTTTGAGACTCACCTGTATACAGCCTCACTCTATTGCTATCCATTCGCTTCGTAGTTGAATTTGATTTTATGTTTCCGGCACTCATAAACATTCCTCCTTATATCGAATTTGCATTATCAAGGTACTGCTCAAGCTTTGTTCTCTTTATCAATCTTTTCGTACCGATCCAAAGCACAAATTCGCAGCCCTCTTGATTTGACAACTCTCTGATTTTCGACACCCCGATTCCAAAATACTCGGCAGCTTCTTCAAGTGTCAGATTTCTCTTTTCCCATATCGGTATAGTTTCTCTTGTAGCCATAGACTCATCTCCTTGTTATTCATCGGTAATATGATAACGAATAACAAGGAGAGCGTCCAATGTGCGAATCTGAAAATCGCACCTGCTATACGGAAGCCGACTGTTCCAATAATTCTTCAAGCTTCTTTCTCTTAAACATTCTGCGGTTACCTATCCAAATTGTTATTTTACCGTCGTCTGCCTGAGAGAGCATTTTCAATCTGCCGACGCCGATACCCGTACATGCGGATGCTTCCTCCAATGTAAGACAGGTTTTCAACCAAACAGGCACCATCTTCTCTTTTTCACTCTTGTTCATGCGGCACCCTCTTGTTTTTCGGGACATCACGCAAGTAGGCATATCTGTATTGGCGGATGCTATACTCGCTCGATTTGTAAAAGGCGCGGCAAATGCTATTGAAAATATTGTTCAGAGCTTCCTTATTCATCAGCGGATCAAAGATGATTTCTTCGATTGTAATATTCTCGGCTGAGCCGTGCTCTGCAATCCAACGCCTTGTATTGATAGGCTGTTCAATCGCATCATAATAGATGGCTTCGTCTATTTCGTTATTCGGATTCACGAAATTGTATAAGTCCAGGATTGTATTGCCGGCATAACCGCTGTCGTTCTGATTCATATTCAGAAAATCGTACACCCTCATACCGAGGAAATCTCCGAGTGTTCTGAAACCGAGAATGGCATATAGCCTACGATGGTTATAGTCGTCAATCTCAGCCCATTCGTGAGAGTAAATAGAAGTGTTATAGATTGTTTTTGTTCTGTTATTCATGATAATCCTCCAATGTTGCTTTTAGTCCTTTGATTGCTTTATTGATTTGTGAAACGCGGCTGGTAAGCTGTGCGATTGTATGGTTCAGTTCTTCTCTTGAAGCGGCTATGTAATATCCGGAACGACCGCTGCAAACGGGGACTCCGTTGCACCGCAATTCATTTACGCGTTCTCTGATCTGGCTTCCGGTCAGATTCGTCAACCGTTCAAGCTGAAAGCTCTTGATCGCATTACTTTTGCCTTTGTGGTTTTTCTCCAAAATGGTTTTTAAGTTAGTATTCATTGGCACTTTCCTTTCTTTTTTGCTCTCTATATTGGATTGCTGAAAAAAGTGCCGAAAATTAACCCCCTATACCGAACTTAATCAATATTTTTTTCAGTTGCTTCAATGCCCGTTCTTTTGTTTGAATTACGGCAACGCTCGTCATGTTATGGGCTTTTGCGTAATCTATAACTCTTACGGGTTCATCTGTGTATACAAGCGAACAGATAATATCGCGTTGTTTGTCTGTCAGCATCGACAAGGCTTTTTGTATCTCCGCCGAGGTTTCTTTTGCAATATATATCTTGTCTACAAAAGCGGTCGGATCGACAATTCTATCTTCTTGTTCGTTCTCGCCGTACTGATCAAGCTCGTTCAAAGAAACCGTTACACAGCCTGACTCTTTCTCAAGCCTTTTCAAATATGCGTGACGGTTGTTTTCTTTGCGTATTTTGCTTACCTCCTCGCGAGTCGTTTCAATGTAATAATCGGCGTCGCCTGCACCAAAGCCGAACAACGGCGCAAAATTGTTCTTTCTCGCTTTTCCTTCCTCCGTCGAAATGAATTTATTAAATTCATCGACATTCATTTCTATCCAATTACTTGCCCCTGTGGGTTCGTTTACATTCTTCTTTACAAAAAACAGCTTTCTCATTGTTGTAATCTCCTTAAAATTGAATTTTTGAAAATGGTTCGGATTCAAAAATTCTGGAGATTACGGATATCCGGCTATGTAGCACTGCCACTTTTCCACTGCATCTTCTCCTTTGCGGTTCGGTGTAGTGAAACAGTCGGCAATAAAAAATAATTCCGTTATATTTACATACATAAAAAAAGTCCTTTCCCGGGCAAGCCGAGGAAAGGACTCCAATTACCGTACAAGTATTTTTGCGCACAAAAAAAGCGCCGTACAAATCAAGACCAATAGATATGGTTTTCCATTCTATTCAGTCTCAACCTTGTACGGCGCTTGGAAATCACGGTCTTTCGACCGGCTCTGCTTGCACGAATTAAAGTCAGTTATTCAGTTGTTTTCGGCTTCAATATAAGCCGTTAAATATTTCACCGTCGATTCCGTAGATATCATCTATCGAAATTACGGTTTTATCGGTGAATATCAGCTTGCGCTCATATTCGTCAACACGCTTGATTACTCCGGTATGCGTCACATACTCTCCGCCGTTCTTTTTACTGTCCGGCTTGAAGTAGGTCACGGATATTTCCGGCTGCTCATCGGATAGCGAAACGGCGTAGTTCAGCTTATCATTCAGTGTACTTATCGTGCCGTCATCAAGCTCTATACGCTCGTCCGTCAGCCGTCCGGCTTCCTTTACCTGATCGTCATATCCGGTCAGCGCCGCAAACGGAGAAAAGGACGCAGCACGGTTTATTCGCGGCATACGCTGCCGTGTTGTCAGCTCGTGATGCGGAAGATTTATTATATCCGCATACAGTTCTTCTGCTTTTTCGCTCACGCCTTATGACCTCCGACCTGTTCGTTGCGTTCTCGGGCTGTCGCACCCTCCTGAAAGTTCATACCTTTCAGAATAGCGTTCTTGCCGAATCGCTTTTTTATGCCGATAATCGTTTTCTGCATTTGCTTCTCGTGTTCAAGAGCCTGCCTTTCGGCTTGCTCTCTTTTTTCCTTTTCAACAGGATCATCGAAAAGCGATATTTGCTCGGCAACGGTTTCGTTTTTTACATCGCTTTCTCTGACGAGCTTGCAGGTTGCAACCGTAATACGGCGAACAAGCAAATCCTTGTTTATAATGCGGTCAAACAGGTTCATCGTCGCTTCTGTTATGATATGCGATGACGATGTCTTTTTCTCTAAATTTGCCGTTCCGTGCGCGTGTTTCGGTACTTTGCGCCCATAACGGTCGGTTGTGACCTCTCCGTGATACCTTGCGCTGATTTTCGGATCGGTCAGATTCTCTATATCATACCCGATATCGAGCACAATCTGATCTGTTACGAGTCCCTTATCCACAAGGTCAAGCACATGTTGGTCAATCATTTCGCGGACAATCAGCTTTGTCTTTTCGTAATTATACGGACATTTGAGAACCTGTCCCACGCTTAAACTGTTAGAGGACGGCTTATATGCCTTTATATCGGCAATAGTTGTCGGCTCCCAACCCCAAGCGCGGTCGATAATCAGTTCCGCATTAACGCCGAACAGCTTAAACAGCTTTGCCTCGTCATAATGCGAACAACGGGCAACATCGCCCATAGTATACATATAGTTCGCTTCAAGCTTTTTGGCAATACCGCTGCCGAGCATCCAAAAGTCAGTCAGCGGCTTATGCGTCCAGAGTTCTTTGCGGTATGACATCTCATCAAGTTCGGCAATACGGACACCGTTCTCGTCGGCAGGCATTTTCTTTGCGGTGATATCCATTGCGATTTTGGCAAGGTACATATTCGTTCCGATGCCTGCCGTTGCGGTAATGCCGGTGGTTGCAAGCACATCCTTTATCATTGTCCGTGCGAGTTCTCTCGCGGTGCATTTGTAAGTTGAAAGATAATGCGTAAGATCAATGAACACCTCGTCTATGGAATACACATGGATATCCTCTGGAGCAATGTATTTGAGATAGATATTATAAATCCGAGTGCTGTATTCCATATAGTAAGCCATTCTCGGCGGTGCGGCAATATAACTGAGAGCCAGGGACGGGTTTCTTTCAAGTTCAACGGCGTTATACGATTCGCAATCGAGTTTATGACGCGGTGCATTGTATTTGCGCTGCCGATTGATTTGCTCAACCTTTTGGATAACCTCAAACAGTCTTGCTCTGCCGGGGATGCCGTAGGCTTTCAGCGACGGCGTAACCGCAAGGCAGATGGTTTTCTCGGTCCTGCCGACATCCGCAACCACAAGATTGGTCGTCAACGGATCAAGCCCGCGCGTCACACACTCAACGGAGGCATAAAAGCTTTTTAAGTCAATGCAAAGATAGGTTCTGTCCACTTTTATACCTCCGTTTCCTTATCTTTTAATTTTCCCGATGATATACGGGTTTATTACTAAGACGCTTTTCTTTATTCTTCTGAAATAAGCAAGGTTCAGCGGTTCTTCCAATTTGCATTTGCGGCATTTGACCTGAACATATCCGCTTGTCAGCTCGTATATTTCTTCAAGGCGAAAGCCGCAGACGGGACATCGCAGCGTCCTGCTTTTCAGTTTTTTTACTTCTTCACGGGATTTCCGTATCTTTTCGGCAACCTCGGGTGTGAGTTGACCGTATCTGCTGTCATATAAAATCTCTCCGGTCATTTCGCACCTCCGAGCTGCAAATCGTTCTCCAAGTATACGGTCAGATCGCGGGGCATCAGAAGCCCCAATGTTTTAAGCCGTATAACCAAAGCCTGAAAGGATACGCCCATACAGTCTGCCATTTTACGAAGCTTCAGCTTGTCCTCCGGGGCAAAGACATTCCAACCGTATACGGGCAATCCATTCTCGCATTTGTACTTTTTCATAACCTTTCGCAAAATAAACCGGGGCATAAGAAAAACCGACGAAAGCCTGTCGGCTTGCGTTTCGGAAAAAGACATCAATTCCTTTTGCTCTTTTATTGTATACACTCGCTCGGGATCAAATTCGTTATGAAAACACCCGACATCCTGCATAGGATTTTGTTTCGCAATAACGCTGTGCGCACCCTCATGTCCGAGTGTAAATCTGCGTCGGCTGCTTTCGTTTTCGTGGAGCAATACCTTGTCCATAACAACCGTTCCTTTCGGAAACACAACCTGTATTCGTTCCTCGTTACGGGAAACCCACAATGGTCGCTTTCCGTTGGAAAGAAAGGCTATCTTGTTTGGATCATCTTCCGCAATGTTTTCGTAAATTACGGTAAGTCCCAAATAATCCGTAACCAAACCTTCTATATCCACGCATAGGGCGTTATAGCGTTTGGTCTTTCGAAGATACTCTCTTACGATTGTTTCGCCGAGTTCTTCAAGTTCTCCGAATGAGATATAGCTTCTCAACCTGTGTCCACCTCCGTCTGAATCGGCTCAACATACCATTTGCCGCCGATTCGATATAGATATTTTTCCGCACATCCGATTAACACCGTGTAGCGAATTCCTTCATACTCATCTTCGGAGGTGCAGCAGTGAAGCGTTTTTCGGATATCAAAGGCTCTGCCGTCGTGCCAATAAATCCGTACCGGCTTTATTGCGCCGCCGACGAGCACCTGATAATCTACATTGACATATACCTTTTCCAAGGTCAGCACCTCCCGTTTACAGCTTAAAGTCCTTTGATAACATTCTGTGCAACGCCTTGGATTTGTAGGTCGTAAACCTCAATGTCCTTATATCCCTTCGCTTTGTTGGCAGAGCGAAGAACGGCACAGTTCTTTTTCTTATTCCAATAAAAGTATTTCAGATTGTTCAGCCCCTCAAAGAGAGCCACAACAATATCTCCTTCATTTGCGTCCGTCTGCTTACGGACAACGATCCAATCGCCGTCCTCAATACCGGCGTCAACCATAGAATCGCCGTTTGCTTTGAGCAGAAAGAGGTCGCCCGTGCCAAACACGGTTTTCGGCAGCTTCACATATTCAAGCACCCGTTCTTCTTCGGGAAGTCCGATACCGCAGGAAACAGAGCAGTCAAGGATAACAGCACTATTCCCGGGATCGGTATATTTGCGCGTAACATCGGTTTTAATTTCAGATCCATCATAATCAATCATTCCGCGCTCAGCCATATCTTTTAAGTATCTGTATACTGTTGCCCTCGTCACGCCGACAGCGCCGGCAATTTCGGAGGTGGAGGGGGACTTCCAATATTCGAGGTAGTATTCCTCAGCAAACTTTTTGATTTCACTCATAAGGTCAGTGTTTTTAGAACGCATTTTATCGTCCTCCGTTCTATCTGATACAATCTGTATCGGATAGATGTATTATATCAGAAAGTTTCAGATATTGCAATAGGCAAAAAGAGAGTTGGTAGGTTTTTCTACCAACTCTCTTGAAAATTCTTTTTGTTCGGCTTAAAGCAAGGCTTTCAGACCTCATCAAGCGCTTTGCCCAAAGCCGATTTATACTCATTTACGACCTGCTGAGGCGAAGTGATCTTTATTTTTCCGGCAAATCCGAATACCCAACCGAAGAATGTGGGGCTTACGGAAACCTTTACCTCTGCCACAAAGCCGTCATTGCAAGGCTCTGTAAATACATCTTTTCCGAAGCGGTCGATAATTACCTTCATCATATCCGGGGTACATTTCAAGCGCACGGTTTCCATTTTGCCGTCATACATTGCGATAATGCTTTTGAGATAGGCGACAGGCTCAAAATCCGCAGGCTCTTTTACCGATGGAATATCCGTCGCTTCTGCTTTCGCAATACGGTCAACACGGAATTTTACGATTTTTTCGTGCCGTTCGGAATATCCGAGGACATAATATCTGTCATCGTGCCAGAGCATTGCATAAGGGGAGAACTCATAGATGCAGCCGTTATGCTTATACACCTTTTTCTTTTCAGCCGTGTATTCTATGTATTTGAAGCGTATGCGTTTACGGTCATTGATTGCCTTATGAATAAGATCAACGGTATAGTAGAGCGTTCTGCTGTCGCTTTTCACTCTGCCGTCCACATAAAGATGTCTGTTTAATTCCGATGCTTGGTGTACGCTTGCCATATCATACAACTTGCTGACAAGGCTGCCGCTTTGCGTAGCCGAGATAAAACGCGATGATTCCACCGCATCTACAAGCAGTTTGAGTTCCGGTAATTCAAATGAGCGCTGACCTATAAAATACCTGTTCGGAGAACTTTTCACGCAGACTATATCTATTCCGAACTCTGTAAGCTGTTCTATATCCGACATAAGAGCGTGACGCTCGACCTTTATATTTTCAGCTTCAAGTGCGGCAAGGATATCCGACACGGTAGCCGGATGATCCTCATCAGTATTCTTCCACAGATATTTCAGTACATATAAAGTTCGGTCCTTTTTAGCCATTCGGCTTGCCCTCCGGTTCAGTCTGTTCTATATGATAATTATATCATATTTTTGTGTTTCCTGCAATGGGGGCAGACGGCTCACTTTCTGCTTTCAAAATCCTTCTTGATATCGCTACTCCACTCTGACGAAATCGGTGCGGAAGCGCGCATATGGCAAACAGTCTCGGAAACCGTATCATAGAGAACCGCCGTTCCTTTTCTGTCTGCGTGATAGTCTACGGCTCTGTCCGCATCTATGCCGAAATGCTTTGCGGTTTCAACTGCGTCGATGTTCGCCCCGATAAACAGGAACTCCCAGTTGTATTTTTCCTTCTGATTTTCAATCATTGCCTTAACCTGGTCGCTGTCATAGCGATGGCTTGCGTTTTCATAGCCGTCGGTGATGATAACAAACATTGTATGCTCCGGAACATCCTCGGGGCGAGCATACTTATGAATGTTACCGATATGATGAATAGCGCCGCCGATGGCGTCAATCAGCGCCGTTGCGCCGCGTGTAAAATAATCCCTTTCGGTCATTTTAGGAATTTCCGAAAGCTTTACTCTGTCGTGCAAAACTTCGCTGACATTATCGAACAAAACCGTAGAGACAAAGCATTCTCCGCGCTGCTTTTTCTGCTTTTTAATAAGCGAATTAAAGCCGCCTATCGTATCGCTTTCAAGCCCTGCCATTGAACCGCTGCGGTCGAGAATAAATACAAGCTCGGTGATATTGTTTTTAACCTTTTCCATTTTGATTACCTCCGAAAAAATAATGTGATTGTCGGGTTTCTTAAACCTTACAATCACATTATAGTCATACAGAGGATCTGTTTGGTCGCATCGTATGCGACATATATATCAAGCGCCGAGAAGCTGCTGGTCAAACTCAAACAAGGCTTCGTTGATCTCAAAAATATTGTAGTTGCCGTTCTTTATGAAATACTCAATTATCACATCGAACTTGTTACTATGAGACAGAGCAAATCCTGCCTTCATCAAAAAGTCTTTTGTTTCATCAAGGCTCAGTTCCAAAGCAATCGCAAAGGCGATAGCGGTCGGCTTGCTCGTCTTATAATTCACATCGGATCGAATTTTGGAGAACAGTCTGCGGTCAACATTGGCTTTTTTGTAGACCTCGGCATCGGACAAGCCTTTTTCATCAATCTTTCTGAGCAGCATTTGCGAAAAGCTTTCGTCCAACGCATTCACCGCATCATCAAGGCTGAAAGCAGCCGCTGCCTTTGGCATTTCCATATCGGGTAACGACGCAGATTCTTCGGCAAGCGGATAGGTGAGAAGCGTAGTGCTTCTTCCGACATAATGCGTTTCGACATAGTATTCGTCTATGTATTCGGTAATATCGGCAATCAACTTTTTGCTTACCTGAAAGCAATC
This sequence comes from Agathobacter sp., assembly GCA_963656085.1. Classification (GTDB taxonomy): domain Bacteria; phylum Bacillota; class Clostridia; order Oscillospirales; family Acutalibacteraceae; genus CAVALG01. The sequence continues at coordinate 19,219 of CAVKHV010000014.1, read as the reverse complement.
CTTGTCAAATACCACTATGTATACAAGCATATCGTGACCGAGAAGGAACTTGCCGATTTCATTTACCGCCACCTGTAAGGCTTCTTCCTTCGGGTAGCCGTATACGCCCGATGAAATCAGCGGAAAAGCAACTATCTCGCATTTATTATCAAACGCTAATTTGAGCGATTCTCGGTAGCAGGATTCAAGTAATTCCCGTTCACCGGAATTTCCGCCTTTCCACTTCGGACCGACAGTGTGGATTACATATTTGCAGGGCAAATTATACCCCTTTGTGATTTTCGCCTGACCGGTTTTACAACCGCCAAGCTTCATACATTCAAGCAATAATCCTTTTCCTGCGGCTCTGTGTATAGCCCCATCAACACCACCGCCGCCGAGCAAGGTCGAATTAGCGGCATTGACAATAGCGTCACATTCGATTTTGGTTATATCATTTCGTATTATTTGAAGCGGCATATGCTTATCCTATCTCACTTTCGTTTTTCATATCGTCCCATTGCTTTTATTATATCAGAAATAAGGAAGAACCTCAATATTGATATAAAATCAAAGCCCCCGGTCTAAACCGGAGGCTCTGAAACTACGAAATAATTACGCCTGCTTCTTCTTTTTCTTTGCCACAACGAGTGCAATAGCAAGTCCGGCGATCAGAATAACGCCGCCGATAGAGCCGAAGAACAAGGCTTTATTGTTGTAATAGCGTACAAACAGGTTTGTAGTTACATAGAAGTCTGTGATTTCTTCAACCTGTTCGTTGCCTGCCGCGTCGGTGCAAACAACTTTTACCTTATGTGCTCCGGTAGAATCTCCGGACACATCAAAGGTGAATTCGCCTTTCTTGGCAATAATATCGGCAATTTCTTTTTCATTCCATGTCTTATATGCCTTGTTATAGTCATCGAGGTATACGACAATAGATTTCAAAAGCAGATTGTCGCTTGCAGACATAGATACAGTCAAGCTCTCCAAAGGATAGGTTTTACCGTTTTCAAGATTTGTGATAACAACATTCGGCTTTGTTTTATCTACACCGAAGCCGATCTCCTTATCCTTGGTATCCAATGTGTTTTCCGCAATGTTGCCTGCCGCATCCTCTGAATGGAAGGTCAGCCTATACACACCGTCGTCAGCAAAGTTCTTAGCAAATACTGTATATGTGTACTCATACCACTGTCCGTTTCCGCCCTTTACATCAATTCTGTAATCTTCGCCTTCCTTAAGAATAATCGTGTCGTTATTCTTAAAGAGCGTGATTTTGATGTTTTTCAGTTCATTGGCATTGGTTTCTGTCATAACAACATCCTCAGACTTCTGAACATAGGTGCCATTGAGTTTTTCGGTTGCCGCACTGAATCCATATGTAGATCCAAAACGGTTTGCAGAGAACATAATGGTTTTTTCCGTAGAGTTACCAGCCTTGTCAGTCAGGGTAGCGGTCAAAGTATAAATATCATCTATACTCTTTTCCTTAGCAAAGTTTTTGAATGTAAACACTTTGCCGTTGTGCTGTTCGGTGTAAGAGCCGTCAAGCGCAACGCCCTTTCTTATAGCACCGGTCAATGTAATCTTAACCTGGCTGTCATCATAGTTCGTATCGGAATACGAAATTACAGGGATAATATCACCGCTGTTTGCAGAACGGTCGGCAACACCTGTAATGTCAAGTGTAGGAGCCGTTTTATCAACATAGAAGGTCTGTTCTGCAAAATCAACCGAGTCGTTACCTGCTTTATCTTTAACAGAGATGTCAAAGGTATAAAGACCGTCTTTGTTGTAGGTAATCGTTGCGGTATGCTTATCGCCGTCCGTGCTCCAACCGCTGACAGTCGGCAGAGTGCTGTCCTTACCATCGTCGGTTGCTTTCAGAGTAATATCAACGCGTTCTGCATTGAAGTTATGCTCAGTAATCACAACAGTCGCCGTGCGATCAGCCTTATAATAATTACCGTTCATTGCGGAATTGTTATCGTAGGTTACCTCAATAGTCGGAATCGTTTTATCAATCGTAAATTCCGTCTGCGCAACCGTACCGTTCGCATACACGACGCCACTCATTTTGTTATCCGCAAGGTCCGTATACTCAATATCGAATGTGTAATCGCCGTCAGCAGTATAGGAAATCGTCGCAGTCCATTTTGTATCATCGAGGTTTCCCGTACCCGCCGTCTTGGTCCAACCGGACACATTGGGAATAACACCGTCAGTATTGGTAATTTTAATTGCAACATCTTCCGGCTTGAAATTACGCTCGGTTATGACGATTGTTGCAGTTCTGTTTGCCTTGAAGAAAGAGCCGCTGTCTGCATCATTATTGTCATAAGAAATGTCGATATTCGGCTTCGTAACATCAATTCTGATCGGTTCATCAACCGTATTATTTGTTGTTACTCGCTCATTGCCGGCATTGTCTATTGCTTTTATTTCGACAATGACATTATTACTGTTGAACTTATTAGCATCGACCGTAATTTTGCCCGTCCAACTACTGATAAGATTATCCGCGTCAAAAACTCCACCGGATGTTTTACCGCTTGCAACATCAAGCAGAACACCGGTTTCAACCGCGTCAGTGTCTGTTGTCTTAATCGTATAAGTAATCTTGTTCAGACCGGAATAGTAACCCTCTCCGGAAACAACTGAGCCTGCATACTTAGGATCGACAACTTTCAAATCAACATTGACATCTTTGTTGTGAAGTCCGTTATTATTAGGCTCCGCCGGAATAACATCAATTTCGGGGGCTTTTGTTTCGCCGATAGGCTGCTTATCGTCCACAACAATACCGGTAGACCGAATAATCGTCACATTTCCGGCTCTGTCTTCCGCACGGAAATAGATAATAAACTTCTCACTCGGAGATACAACAATTCCTGTTTCATCATCGTAGTCAGCCCATATACCCGACTCCTGATAATCAGAAACATTAGCAACCTTTTGATATTTAAGCGATTCTACACCGCTGATATCACAGTTTGCACTGAGCTTGACAGTTACAGCGGTACGATAGAACTTGTCAAAAGCAAATGTGTCCATCGAGCCGGCAACCGACACGTTATTTATCTTAATATCCATAGCGGTCGGTGCAGTTTTATCTATGGTAAAGTCAACTGCATCAAAGGAATCAAACACATTACCGGCAAGGTCCGTATACTTGATATCAAAAGTGTAATGAGCTTCCGTTGCAAACGGTACGGTTGCGGTATGCACATCACCATCGGACTGCCAATTTGCATTGTCCTTAAGATAAGCAGCATAATCAAATACCGTTCCTTGAGGATCACGGGCTGTTACCATTGCAACAACATCTTTTGCATCAAAGTTGTGCTCAACGATTTTGATTGTTGCAGTTCTGTCTTTTCTGTACTGATTGCCGTTGGAGTGTTCAGGCTCAGAGAAGGTCACATCTACCACAGGAGCTGTCTTATCAATCGTGAACTCATCCGTCTCATATGAATCAAACGGGTTATGCGATTTGTCTGTGTATTTGATATCAAATGTATAGTCAGCGTTCTCGTTAAATTCAACGGTTGCCTTATAGACATCACCGTCTTTGACGAAAGCAGGCTGTTCATAGGTATACGAATACTCAGATTGATCATCAAGCTTCTTTCCGACTTTTATAACGAGATAATTTTCGTTTCCTTCCTTATTGTCAATCGGATTATAGAGGTAATCTTTGAAGAAGTTGTCGGCGCTGATACTGATTGTAGCCGTTCTGTTTGCCTTATAATAGTTACCGTTTTGGGCGTCCGTATTGTTATAGGTAACATTGACACCGGGAGCGACATTATCCACAACGATAATCTTTTCATCTTTGAAAAGCTCACTCGTGTTGCCGGATTTATCGGTTGCAGTGAACGAGACATACCCACGGAATTCGTTCGGAATAGTAAACGAAGCAGTTGCTTTCTTACCGTTTTCGCTGAAAGTAATGTCACTCTTAGTAATAACGACATTGGCTTTTCCGCTATCGTTCTTATGTCCTACTTCTTCCTCGTGACCTTTCTTATCATTGCTATAATCAACTGTGTAGGAATAAGTAAGGTAATCCACTCCGGCAGTTTCATCTTTCGCAGTGATAGTGACAGTCACATCGGTTTTATAGAATCCGAAAGTGATAGCGTTCAAGATCGTGTCAAAGATAGAGGCGCTATAAGTAACCTCCAGATTATTCGGCGCAGTGTTATCAAGACAGAAATTATCGGTTACCATATCGCCGTCATTATCCGCCAGGTCACTGTAATTCAATTCGATTGTATAATTCGAATCTGCGTCAAAAAGAATGGTTGCGGTATGCTCATCGCCGTTGTGCGACCAATTTGCTGCATCGTGCAACAAACTTATGAAGGCATTTATCTGTGCTTCATTGGCAGGGTTGCCCTGAACATTATTAGCTGTAAACTTTGTAAACGCCAATTCACTCGGTTCGAAATTATGCTCGGTAACCTTAAATGTAGCCACGCGTTTACCCTGATAATAGCCTGCATTACTCTGAGATTCTGTTGCGTTGGTGTCATCATATGAAATGCTCAGCTCAGGCTTGATTTTATCAATCGTAAATGCAGTAGGAGCAACAGACTTACCGTAATCTACCGCCTCGTTTTCATTTCCGGAGAAGTCAAAGAAAGATATTGCCAAAGTATAATCTGCGTCCTCCGAAAACGTAATGGCTGCTTTATACACATCGCCGTCTTTTGCAAATACAGGCTCGACAACGGACTCTGTATAATCGGATTCGCCGTTAAGGCGCTTGCCGACAGTGATTGTCAGATACCGCTTTCCGTTTTCCGGGTTAATGTCATAGAGATTGTCCTTAAAGAAGTTTTCCTCTTTAATTGAGATTGTCGCAGTTCTATCCGCCTTGAAATACATATCGTGGGCGGCATCGTTGTTATCATACGACACGGAGATCTCCGGCTTAATATCGTCAACAACCAAGGTCTTATCCCCGGCAATAGTTGTAGAGCGTCCCGCCGTATCGAAAGCGGTAAGTGTAATGATACTGCTGCTCAGATTCGGAGAAATCTTAAAGCTTGCGGTTGCAATTTCTTTATTGTCTCCGCTGAAAGTAATATCGGCTTTTCCAATCGTTACTTCTTCGCCGTTTCCGATTTTATAGACCAAATGATCAATCTTAGAAACAAGGTCTGTTGCCTCTAAGGTTACCGTCATATCAGCTTTATAGAAGCCGAAAGAAATTGTCTCGAGAACAACATCTCTAACAGATTTTGAGTAGGAGATCTTAAGCGATGTCGGAGCCGTTTTGTCAATATAGATATCCGAAACGGTAATAGCTTCACTAATAAAGCCTGTTGCCATCTCTTTCAGATAAATCGGTTCAGGAGTTGTTTTGCCCTCTGCGGCAATGACGATACTATCCTGCCAATTCGCCACAAACTGACCGGAAGTTGCTACTTTATATCCGGCTGCCGGTTTGATTGTCACGCTATCGGTATACCATCCGGTAGACGGAACAACAGGTTCAACAGTATATTTGCTGCTGAAATCATTTGTAGCAACGGTGATTTTCGACTGTGCGGAAATATCGTTATAATTGATTCCGCCTGCCAAAGTAGCTTTAACGGTCACAGTTCCTTTTTTGCCGCTGACAAACGAAAGAATACCCGCATTGTTGTCAGAGGATACAGTTGCGACATCGCCATCAACTATTTCATAGGTGACAGTTTCGCCGGACTGACCGCCGACGGCCTTAACCGTCAATTTATCCGTACCGTATTTCACACTGTATGCGGCTTTCTCAAACGCAAAATTAGTCTGTGCAGCCTTAATAGTGCTTATAGAATAAGAAGCGGAAACAGAATTATAATTGTTATTGCCTGCCTTTGTTGCGGTAATTGTTGCAACACCACCGGCTTTAATGGCTTTAACCATTCCGGTATTGCTGTCCACTGTAACATATTCGTTCCCGGAAGTCACAGTGTATGTAATTTCACCATCAGATTGTCCGCCGACAGGAGTGTAAGAAACAGAGCTATCGTATGCCAGGTCGTCAGGTGTTGTGTTTTCAAAAGCAAAACCTGTCTGTTCTGCCTTTGCAATATATACATTAAACGGATATACTGCCGATTCCGCCTTGTCAACAGAGACATCTTTATCATTGTAGTTTGTCTTTGTCGCTTTGACCTGTACGGTATAAGAGCCTGCATCCGTCACGGTAGGAATCGTATCGGACCAATCACCGTCATCTAATTTATACTTGAGAGAATAGTCGCCTTTGCCCGTAACAGTGACAGTGTCCTGCGGTTTACCGCTGTATATACCCTCAAGCCCCTTGACCTTGATACCACCGAGTACAATATCACCCAATTCTATTTTTGAGGTGACCGTCTGAGTGAAAACATTGTAGTTTTCACCTCTGTCAACTGTTATGGTTACTTTGTATTCGCCGACTGCCGATTTCTTCGGAACCGCCGAATACACATTTGAGTCGCCCTCAATGGTATAGGAAACTTTATCACCCGGCAAAAATGTACCGTTGACAGTTGCTAAATCATATTCGGCATTATCATTGTATTTATTCTCGGTATGAGAAATAGAGATTCCCGTGATATCGGCTTTCGCTACGCTTACGCTCGCATTAACTTTGCAAACCTCCGCGTCTGTGCCAACTTCTTTCATCAAAACAGTAACAGTAAAATTGCCGGCTTTTTTGAAAGTAACACGGAATTTGCTCGTTCCGTCAATCATCGGGAAACCGGTTGCAGGACCGAAATCACCCGTAAGAGGATACCACCCCTGCATACCTTCGGCAGTTTCATAGTATTCCAAAGTATCAATGGCATCAAGATCATTGAAAACAAACGAACCCTTCACCATTTTCCCTGCATCATCGTTCGCTGTCGAGGTGAAGGAAAACTCCATGGGTTGATAAACAACAAATTTTTTCGAAGATATATCTGTGGTAATCACTCCGGATTTGTTTTTAACGGTCACGGTTTCTGTTGCCACAGCATAGGATTGTCCCGTGGTAACATCTTTTAATGCGATAGTTACGCTGAACGCTCCGGTCTTATTGAATGTGACACGGAATTTGCTTGTCGCATCAGTAATCGGGAAACCTGTTGTCGGACCGAAATCCCCGGTCAATTCATACCAGCCCTGCATACCTTCTGCTGTCTCATAGTATTCAAGTTTGGTAATAGCATCGGGATCACTGAAAACAAATGAACCCTTTACCATTTTTCCTGCATCGTCATTGGCTACCGAAGTAACCGTAAACTCTGTTGCCTCGTTCACTGTGAAGTCGATACTTGCAAGATTCGTGGATATTTCGCTGGGCGATGCAGCCAATGCATAAACCGAATTAACCGGCAGCATTGCAAAACACATCAAGACCGACAACGCCATTGCAAGTATACGATCCAAAGCTTTCTTCGTTTGACTCATAACTCTGTTGCTCTCCTTGTCTGATAATTTACATAAATATAGTTACTTCCATTCAGCATACAGTGCATACCGAAAGAAAAGATAAGAAGGGAAAGAAAAACAAACGGATAGATTGTTTTTCCAAACCATATTCGCATTACTGCAAATCCTATTACGGACAAAAACATCAAGATATCGAAGATAAGCGCGGGCATATTCTGAAAAAAGTGAATAATGCCTAATTGCTTTAGTTGAGGATATCTGTCCTGAAAGCCAATGCTTTTGCGTCTTGAATAAGTAATACATCCTGCCATTGCAATCGTACCGATAAGACCTATCCAAAACATCACACCGGAAATGTATGTAACCAACATTGTGCTTTCAGCCATTTTCATTCCCCACGGCATCAGAAACACCGATAGCGATACGGTTGCTAAAAATGTCGTGTAGAGATAAAACATTCGTTTTCTTTGTTTTCTTCGGGAATAATGTGATCTGCGTTTCATATCATAGTTTCACCTCTACTCTATAATTTCAGAGCTATCGGTGAAGCCCATCTCAACATCTGTACTGAAATCAGCTTTATGCTCTTTATCGGAAGATTTGGCGTTCTCCGATTGACTATCCGCATTTTCGGAAAGCACCGTTGTTTCTCCGCTATTAGCATTTTGCTCTAAAACCGTTGTTTCTCCGCTAAGTACGGTTGTATCGCTGACTGTGTTATCAAGTACGGTAGTTTCTTCGATTGGCGGCATAAGCTTTGTTGTATCAAACTTTTCTGTTCCCGGAGAACCGCCGATACCGGCCGTTTGCGGTTGAAGGCGTCCGGACGGAGAAATTTTATCCGTCAATTTACCTCTTGCCGCATTAACAGGGCTTGGTTTATATGCTTTATCGCCGGAAGCTTCATTTTGCTCACGAATTGTATTGATAGCCTTCCGAGCTGTCGCACCTGTAACATCTCCGATAACCTTTTTAATGTCAAGCAGAAAGAACAATGCGATAGCAGCCAAAACTAATACGCCTGCAATAATGTACGAAACAAGGGAGAGGGTTTGTAGTTGTTCAACTGACATTATTCATTACCTCCCGTTTTTGTTCCGTAGGCCGTTTCAATCGCCTGTTTGGTATCACTCAAAAGTGAAACCGTTTTATTTTTCTTTTCTTCGGTTTTATCAGCCGTTGTTGTTATACCGGTGACGGTTTTCTCAACAAGCTCATACATCTTTGTAATGTCTTTTTCGCTGATCCCGTCCCCTTTGAACTTCGTTGCATACTGTTGAATTGCACTGCGGGATAATTCCAAGAGTTCAAGCCGAACAATTTCACTTTCATCTTCATCGGTTGCCACGGAGTTCAAAAGCTCATTGATGTTATCAAAAAACGGCTTATATTTTCCTTTGTCGCTGGCTTCCGTAATATCTGTTGTAATGTCACGATAGAATGTTCCGATATTGGCGTAAACCTTTGCCATATTAAGATTCTTATATCCTGCCGGAGCATTCTCAATGACATCCTGAAACCATTCAACGGAGCTTTTCGCTTTTGTGACCTGATTTTCTGTTCCGTCTCCGTAATCATAGTAGTACCAAAACAGTTTTCCGGTTTCAAAGCAAATCTCCGTATAATTGGCAGGATTTTTTTGCAACGCTGCTTTGTTATTCTTTACATACTTAGTCAACTGATTTGCTTCATCAACAGAGAATACAGAATCGTTGTCTTTATATGTTTGAATTAAACCGAGATACGCTTCTTTTTCGCCCGCCTTATTGGGAATCGCTATCGACTGTCCGTAAAGCGAGAGCTTTTTGTCGTAATCAGCAGTTTTAGAAGCCTCATACAAAAGGCTTTGATAAGTATCGGTTGCTTTTTGTGCGGCAAAGTAGTTGAGAGCAAAGCCGCCGACAGCGAATACAAGAGCCAAAGAAACTGTTGTCACAAAGCCTGCTAATTTCTTCTTTTGCTTTTTCTTATATAAATCGTCGATTTCCTCATAATGATCGAGCGCATACATAAGCTCTGCCGCCGATTGGTAACGGTCGGCTGGATTGCGCTGTGTGCATTTCAGAATGATCCTTTCAAGTCCGCTTGAAAGACCGGGATTGATCTGACGAATCGGTTTCATTTCATAGGGCGGTTCGCTTGGATTGCATCCGGTAACAAGATGATAAAGTGTCGCACCTAAGCAATATATATCTGTCCGTGCATCTGTCTGTCCCATTCCGCCGAACTGCTCCGGAGCTGCGTACCCAACTGTTCCCAAACAGGTTGTATCGGCAAGGTTTTTCTCCTTAAACTCTCTTGCAGTACCAAAGTCAATCAGCGTAACATTACCGTCCGGTTTCAGCATAATGTTTGCCGGTTTCATATCGCGATAAATGATAGGGGGTTGCCTTGAATGAAGGTAACCGAGCACATCACAGAGCTGTTTTGCCCATTCAATTACATACTCTTGCGGCTGTGCGCCGTATTCTTCAAGAGCTTTATTCAGAGAGTTACCCTGAACATAATCCATGATGATGATAAACGAATCATCCGTGTCAATAACATCAATAATGCTCGGCAGATTCGGGTGACTGAGTTTTTTCAGTATATCCGTTTCTGCTACAAGCCCCTGTTTGACGGCTTCAAAATCAAGAACACCGTCTTTTCGGACCTCTTTTACTGCCCATGTTTTATTTGCTTTCTCATTGATCGCCATATATACGACGCTCATGCCGCCTTGTCCGACTTTGCTGAGTATCTTATATTTGCCGTCAACGAGAGATCCTATTTCAAGCATCCCTTTTTCTCCTCAATTCAAAATGTTCGGATAGTCACAACCGAAATATTGTCTCGTTCCTGTCGCTGCTTATTCAGCTCAATCAGTGATTGCATATTTCTTTTCATACCGTCGGCATCAAGCATAACACCGGGATTCAAAGAAGCATAAATCTCCTCATTGGTTATTTCGTGTCTGAAACCGTCACTGCACAGCATATAAGTAGCGTTCACCTTTGTATCACCGAAAAACATATCGGGATATACATCATCGGATGCGCCGATACACTGTAAAAGAACGCTTCTTCGCGAATCCGTCTCTGCCTCTTCCGGAGTAAGATTGCCGAGTTCAATTTCTCTGGCAACCACGGTCTGATCCTTCGTCAAAACGGTAGCACTGTCCGTAATTTCATACGCACGGGTATCTCCGACATTGATAATGTAATAACGACTTTCCGTCAGCAGCAATGCCGTTAGGGTTGTACCAAGACCGCTTGCAAGACCGCACTTTTTTCCGTAAAGTTTGATCTTTTCATTGTATTCTGTGGCGATTCCAACCCAATCCGCACGAATTTCCGAATCTGTTATTCCTGTTTCGCAAAGAATAGGGAGCCTATTATCAGCCCATTTACAAAACGCATTAACAAGAGAGGCGCTGGCAACTTCTCCTTTAGAAAGTCCGCCCATACCGTCGCAAAGAACGGCAAATGCGATCTTTCCGAGCTGAGTAGAAAATACTCGTGCATTAAAGCTGTCTTGATTTGTACTTTTTGTTGTTCCTATATCTGTAGCAGTGGATATAATAAAATTCATAGATATACCTCTCCTGTTGGTGTTTCTATCCGTTCCTCTTGCGCTTATGTTGTACCTGTTTGATTATTAAGGTCACAAGGCCAATCAGCAATGTAACAACCGTCACGCTAAGCAGGATAGAAAGCCATATCGAAACCCCATACATTTTAATAAAGAGTACGGAGAGCGATATAACCAGGATAGCATAAAAAGGCAGCATAACTGTCATATTAACACCCTCAATAAAGCTTAAACTCAAAATCCTCATTGCCAAGACGAATCTTATCGCCGTGGTGAATTTCAGTTTCGGTATTGCTCTGAATCATCTTACCGTTGACAAATGTATGGTTCGTTGAGTTTGTATCAACCACAAAATATGTGTTTTCACGCGTGATAATATTTGCATGACTTCGGCTGACTGCCGTGTTATCACCAATAAAGTAATCTACATAGCTTTTCTCTTTGCCAATCCGAAACACCGGTTTGTTCAGCAGAATCTTCTCATTGTTCTTGTTTCTGATAAGATGAGGAGTTATCGTCTGTGTTTGCTGCATACCGCCGTTCAAAACCGTTGTTTCACCTATGCGACCACCGCCGAGTACAGTAGTCTCACCGAAGTTCATAGATTGACCTTGCGGAACAGTAGGGGGAGTGTAGGGCTTGTTCTGAACCGTCTGAGGTGCAACAGGCTGAGCAACCGATTGTGGAGTGTTATTCGCCTGTTTTACAGAAGGCTGCGATTGCGGCTGAGAAGCAGTTATCGGTTGTACGTTTGGAGTCGGTTGACCGGGAATAGCAAAATTCGGAGTGTTGGTCGTTTGATTCGCTCCGGGAACAGCAAAACCCGGATTTGCAGCAGGCTGTTTGCTTTGTTGCGGAACAGTCTTATTTTCCGGAGTAGTGTTGCCGGCTTTTTTTGCAGCTTTTTGCTGCTCGTACAATGCTTTGTTTTCTTTACTGTAATGCATCAGCAGACCGAACATACTTATCTTCTTTTCGGGTTCCGCACTTGCGGTTTGAGTTGGCTGCACCTTTTGCGGAATAGTTACAGGGTTCTTTACCGGTGCAATCGGTTGCACGACTGTCTGCGGTTTAGGTTGTGCCGATTGAACCGGAGTTACCGTCGGAGTCACTTTAGGTTGCTGTGCGGTAGCCGGGGGAGATTGTGTAACCTGTTGCGGTTTTTGAGCCTGCACCGGTTGACTTACAGGTGCTTGTGCCTGTGGCTGAGTATTCTCTTGTTTCAAATCATCTAAGAGTTTCCTAAAATCCGAAAGAGAAAAAATCGGGGAGCTGTTCAAGAAATTAAAGATTTTCGCCACATGATCCGAATTTTCGGTTTGATCAAATTGTGTGTTGACCATTATGTTTTTGAAAAATGCCCCCAAGTCCGGGTTTGATGTTTCTATATTAGTTATAGGCAAGCAGATAAGAGTTGCCATACACGAAGTAACATCAACAAAAATATATTCCGGATCAAGAATGATGCTGGAGGTATCAATCATATAGTCCTCAGCAGACATTAGACCATCTACAATACCCTCAAAAGCCCCGAGAAGTCTCTTCCGGTTTACAACTCCGCCGAAAAACTGCTTCATCGAGATTTTCGCGGAAACATTGTACTTGATGTACTTTTCTTCGTCCATCTGTGTGAACAGAGTTTTTGCCAAGCCCGGTATCGAATTATTAGTAAGCATACCGAGGCTCAGCGTATCGACCGTTTCACCGGATTTTATTTCATATACAAGATATGTATTTGCACCTTGATTTTCATAAGAAAATTCCATGTTAATTACTCCTCCCTGTTCAAACGATAAAGCTTTAACAACTGCCATTTATCGCCCGTCAGAACGAAGCAGCTTCCCTTTTCATTAAACTCTTTTGCGCCGAAAAACTGCGGTTCAATAACAACATTCTCATTCGTATCAACGAATCCCCATTTTCCGGAGACTTTAACGCCTGCCAACCCATTACTGAAAGAACGCGCTTCGTCATAAGACTTATCGGATACTCTCTTTGCATCCTTGTCAATAAAGAACCACTTTCCGTCTTTTTTTACTGCCGCATATGTTTCATCGTTAAAGCATCTTGCGTCCTCATATGTCTCGCTGCCGATTTGCTTACCGGATGATGTCACCATAATATAGCCCGAATCACTTTTAACAAACATCCTGTCATTTCTGAATGCTATGTTCTTTTCATCCGTTATAACACCATCGTAGTTATCTGATGACTGCGCTTTACCGTCTTTGTTGATTATTTTCCATTTTCCGTTTTCTTTAACAGCGGCTACGCCGTTGTTAAAAGCGGTTGCTTCTTCGTATTCGCCGAACAACTTATTAAGGTCACTATCCAAATAGGTGTATTTGTCGCTTTCAAGCTGAGCCTTAATTATTCCATCCGAAAGGATACCAAAAGATTTATACTTATCCTTGGAAACCAAGACCTTTGATCCGGATTTATCAATAAAATAACATTCGCCCTTCTGATTTACAACGGGAGCCATATTTGACTTAGTAAACGGAGCCGCACTTACATATGTTACAGATACGCGTTGGTTTCCGTAACGGTCAACATATCCCCAAGCATCTTTGCTTTTCACAGCACAGAAATTGTTGCTATAAATACCTACATCCTCATATGTGTTGAAATCAAGCTTGAATGTATACGAGATCTCATTGCTGACCTTTTTAATGTAATCGGACGAAACATGCCGTTTGTCGGCAGTATATAAAACATCAAAGCAAGACGCATAGTCCTTTTGTTCCATATATGCTTCCAAGAGGCAATCGTAAGCCTTTGATTCCGTAGGATATTTTTCAAAAAAGTCCTCGCACCACGCTAAGAGTTCTGTTTCTTTGTTTTCTTGACCTTTATAATACTCTGCAACCTCAACATATATATCCGGTGTAGATTTGATTGAGATTGCTTTGTTGTAGTTTTCAATAGCATACTTAGTAACACCCAAGTCTGCAAACTTTCTTGCTTCAGTTAAATAATGGTTATACTCTGTATTTTGCTTGATAGCACCCGAAACAAGCTTATAGCAGGACAAAGCCATAACGATTACCATTACAAGCGGTATTATTTTTCTATAATTCTTCATCACATACACCCCGTTATATTCCAGATAATCCTATGGCGATAATTGTTCCAAGCAAAATGCTTGGGCCAAAAGAAATTGCGTCTTTTCTCTTTTTCTTTCTTGTAATAAGCAAACCAATCGCAAGAAAGAATGATACCAAAAGGGAAAAGAATACTGAATTAAAAGCTCCCCATAAGCCCTGATACAATCCCATTATCGCAAACAGTTTGATATCACCCATGCCGATGCTGTTCTTGAAAACAAGTGAGATTAGCAGGAAAAAGACTCCGATCACAGCTGCTCCAATAACATTGTCTTTTAAGGTATCAAAAGCACTTGAAACTGAAATGATAAACTCTATAATGTAGAAAACGACACGAAGTCCGAAAGTAAAAAGCAAAAACTGATTGGGAATCTTATGTTTTCTGTGGTCAACTGCCGCCATCGGTATAATGCACTCTATTAAAGCCAAGAGCTTTAAGCTGTGAACCATGCTGTTTGACGCATATAAAGTATTAAATAATATAATAATACCTGCACTTGCGACTACCGCGAAAGTAATGTAGATTAGCCTCGGCTTCGTATTCACAGTAATATCATTCAGTTTGAAAGGCTTTAGGCAATCATTTTTCAGATAAACACAGGTGCTCACATAACCCAAACATATCAAGATAAGAGATGACAGTATTTCTATTGCGATTTTCATTCTGTTCCTCCTTCTTGATTTGTTCTCTCTGCGGTTTTATTTACACCGTTTCCGTAACTCGGAACAATTTCGATAGTAACTCCACGCGTGTTTGCATCAGCAATAGCTGCTTCAATTTTTTCTTTAAGTCCCTCGTCCTCCGGGATAACAAGCACAATCTTATTGGATGCACCGCCGCAGTTTTTCTTTTCTTTTGTGACCTGTCCGTCTTTTTCTGTTTTTACCTCTACATTAGAAAGTCCATCAGTCGTACTTTTCATTTTTCCGCATAGACGCTCTATACTGTCCTTTAATGCAACGGGATCTAAATCATCAAGAGTTTTAGGGTCCTCATCATTTGCGCTGTATAGAGGGTTCATAGAGGAAATCATTATAAACTCATTTTTTTCGGGATTGTAAAGCGGAACATCGGTCAGTCCTGCCGTTTTCTTGTATCCCTCTTTTTCCATATCTGCAATCACCATATGGCGAATCAGATTTGAACGTTCTTGCACGGTTGCCTTAGTCCAAAGGGTATTAGTTTCCTTGTATTTTGTTGAGCCTTTATATGTAGACTCTCCCGACAGCCACCCGTGAGTTACTGCTTTCTGATGAAAGTGAAACTTAAAATCAATGGGGAGGAGTGAGATGACCTTAACATCATAGGATACATCAACAGTAATCTCGTTTGAGCCATACGGGAAGATTGTAGAATTGGAAAAGTCAAGACCGTCGATATACGAACCGTTTCCTGCAGGAACAACCCCTAATTGTTTCAGATATGCATCAACATCTCCGCCGTCTGAACTTACCAAATGTTTTTTACATAAGGCTTTGGAAAGAGGTGCGGCTATAAGTCTTGATTTTGCAAGGTTCAGGCTTTCACTTGCTGCCATTTTTGCAATTCCAAACATAAGTTGCTTTGGATCTTTCGCAATTTCCTCAATAGTACTCTTTAGAGAACTGCCGGCATTTTTAATGTTCTCAGCGCTGCCGACCGCAGAATTCCACGCATTTGAAATGTCTGAAATGTTATCTAATG
The DNA here is from genome assembly GCA_963656085.1 of Agathobacter sp. Taxonomy (GTDB): domain Bacteria; phylum Bacillota; class Clostridia; order Oscillospirales; family Acutalibacteraceae; genus CAVALG01. The sequence goes on along the minus strand of CAVKHV010000014.1, from coordinate 3,466 downwards.
AGGAGTTTCCTGTATTGCCAAGGTTTTCAATCTCATTAAAAACAGTATTTACATCCGACATTATCGAGTCGATGGATTCTGTTCCGTCTTTCGCTGCCTGTGCAAGCTCAGCCTCGCTCTTATTAAATCCTGTTAAGGAATACAAATAACTATACTGCGATAATTCCTTTGCAGTAGTATTGATTGCAACCGACATTCTGGCCTGAATCATACATATATTTACTATCGTCAGTAGAGTTACGATAGCAAACATAAATGCGGTCAGAGAGATGGTCGCTTCTATTGTGACCGATCCACTTTCACTCTTTATTCTTTTCAGCATTGCCATCTCTCCAATCTCTTTGTGTTACTTTGAACTACGAAGTGTTTTAATCATAGCATTAACAGTATCTCTGATTTCTGTAATCATTTCTTGCGGTTGAGAACGCTCTAAAACTGTTCCCTCAACACTGCAAGGTATTCCATCCATAATAAAGGAATATCCAAAAGTATATAATTCGTATGTTCCTGTTTCATCGTGACAGTTTAACTTACCCTCAAACTGATACACTTCAACATCGTTAATTTTAATTGTTTCGGTTTGTTCAATGCTTAAATCGTCTATCTTTGCGTAGTTTTCAAATCCGATAACATAAGTTTCAAAAGCATCTTTATGCGCTTGTTCAAGCGTTGTACCGGCTTTATCCCAATTTGCTGTTATGGCTATACTCATTTTTCTTCCCACAACATACAGCTTTGAGTACCCGCTTTCTATAGCCTGATAATTTGGAACATCTATATATATCTTTTGCATTGGAACTTGGTAAACACCTGTTAATACTGCCTTATCATCGTCAATTTTATTGATTTCAGTCGCAGATGATGTTTCTGAGGATTGGTTTACCGATTCGTTTGGTTGCTTTTCTTCGTTTTTATTTCCGCAAGCACAAAGCGAAAGCATCATGAGCGCAATTATTATGCATAGAACTTTTTTCATATTATCACCTTAATACCCTTTCGTCGACTTATAAGTAATTGTGTACCAAGCTTCGTTTTTGCTTGGGTTTTTTTCAACATTCGCAAAAAGCGGTAATGCGAGCAAAGTTGGTTTGACTTGTATGGTTGCACTTATATCAACATACACTGCCGAATTTGATAATACAAAGTTCTCGTTTTCAGTTTGTTTGGCCATGTTTACCTGTATAACATCCGCTGTACGCAATAAAATGCCTTCTTCATTCGTGTACAGACCGATCATCAAAAATAGTCTAAGATAATCACTGTATCCAAATGACAACAATGAAGCGATTCCTGTATTGTCTGTTGCTGCATCATTACCCTGACTTTGTCCGAAAATACCATCCAATTTTGAATTCAAAGTCTCTTTCAGCTTTCCTGCGCCTTCGTTCATTGATGCTTTAACATCGTCCAACATTTTCTTTTTATATGTCTTTACTGCTTCGCATCCACTTTTAATAGTCCCTGATATTGAACCACGTATTCTGGATATAATAGAATTAAGTGTATTTGAGACCTCATCGACTGAGGCTTCTGCATTTGATGCAGAACTCTTAATCTCATTTATAATGGGTTCGATGTAACTTTGTTTTATGAGCTTTACCGCCTCTTTTTTCACAATGTATCCGATATCATTTTCCGTATCTACATTTTCTGCTTCGCTGGCAAGCCATTTATCCAATCCCGAAGAAACATAGTCAACCATATCAACTCCATTTAGAGCACTTTCTTCTATAGCATTTGTCGCCAAAGTAGTTAATTTTTGTATGGCTGTGTTGGCGTGGCGTTCGATAAGTGTATCAAATGCGTTACCAAGGTATCCCTCTAACTCAGATTGTTTTTTATCTATACCGTTGTTCAGCTCCTCATCTGTCATATCGAGGAACTCTGAAAGCTTTTTTGTGCTTTCGTCAATGATATATGTTCCTGCAATTTTAGCAACCTCTTTTGCCTTTCCTTTTGCGTACTCAACAAGTCCGCTGAAAGACAACCTCCAAGTTTCTTTATTCTTGAACAGAGGAACAGCCTCACCGTCTTTAATATCGGATAAATCAAGAGCCGATTCACAACAAGCAATTCCTATAATAATCGCGCCTTGAATCAGCGGAACAGGAATTACACCAAGGGTTGCAGCAGAAATGGGCGTTGCGATTGCAAACGCGCCATCACGGATTTCGGAATCCATAAAAGCATAAATAAGGTTAAATCCCAAGCGTATTCCGTAAATTGAACCATACGCTTTATTGATATTTGACTGATTATCTCCGCCATAAATAATGTACTCAACCTCAGCACCATAAGCAAAGTTGTGATCAGTATCAATCGGGTTGAGAGTTAATGTTTGAAGTGTAATATCCTTTCCGGGATTTTTCTTTGCATATTCCTTGCTGATAGTATCATAGCTAAACATACTCAGGATATAATCGGAAACATACAGCTTATCTCTAAGATCAGTTCCCATATCCAATACCGCTTTGGACAAATTGGTAAACATTGAACTTAAGCTTCCGCTTGTGTCCTTTGCAGCTGTGTTTCCTGTTGAAACAGTACCGGAGGGAGTTTCTTGTCCATTTTTACCTTTTGATGGCAGATTCGATTTATCCTTGATTTGATTTCCGCTCTGCGATTCAGGAAAAGAGGAGTTTCCTGAAGCACTTTCGCTGGATTTACTTTTTATATTCTCATATAAATTTTTTCCGTTTTCTTCATTTTCTTTTCTCTCTGTTGTATCTGTCGAAACATCACCCGTGTTAAAATGAGTATACAGGTATGAGTAGAAGTTGGGCTTATCTTTAATAAGCTTTGCCTGAGTTCCGGATTGGTTTTCCCAAGAAACATTTACCTTGTTTCCAATAACAAACTGCCCATTGCACCAAGATGCAATTTTTTCTTCAAGCTGTGACTTGTTTGTGGGAACTCTTTTTAACTCGTTGTCTCCGATCTTGTTCTTTAATATATTACACATTGTTTGGTAATCGCTTATTTCAACGATTTTTGTGCCAAAATATGTGTAACTATCTATTTGATTAACTAATTCGTCTAAATGACCTTTGATATTACTTAACCTGTCAATAAGCTTCTTTACATCGCCCTCATTCAAATACGTTGATAAACTGTCAATTTCGGCAAGATCTTGCTTTGACATCGAGGTGTTTTTTAACTCAGACGATTTCGCTACTGTCTCCCATTCATTTGCCTTTTTCTCTAATGTGCCGCCAGCCTTAACACCATCAAGAACATATCCCAAATATGTTATAGCTCCTTCTAAGGCTTTCGATGCATCATAAACAGTCTGACGATACCCTGTCACTTCTCCATACAGTACAGCTATTGTTCCGGATACACCACTTGTATTTGTATCAGCCGCATTTGCATATTGCTGTAATGCAGAGTTATACTTTGGAAGTTCGTTATTGAATACGGCTGCTATTGCATCAAAATTACTTAAAAACTTATCATAGTAATACGA
>CAVKHV010000013.1:0-30921 GCA_963656085.1 Agathobacter sp. | reverse complement strand
TGTCTGTTCTGCTGATTCTTTTTCACAATAATTCACCTTCTTCCTTTGCGTTATTTTCCCCCGCTGCGGAAAGAATATACTTTTTCGGAGATATATATGAACATTCCAACTGAATTTCGCCGCCGTATGAAATTGCTTACCGGCGATGAAAGGTATTTTGATAAATTGGGCGAAGCGCCCTTTAAAGGTTTAAGGGTAAATACCCTTAAAGCGCCGCGTGATTTAATTTTAAAAACTTTCGATAATTTAAAGTCTGTCCCGTTTTGTGACGACGGTTTTTATATAACCGAAGAAAAGCTCGGCAACCATCCTTTGCATCACGCAGGTGCATTTTATTTACAGGAACCGAGCGCAATGTCGGCGGTGACCGCGCTCGGGGTGCGCCGCGGCGACCGTGTGCTTGACCTGTGCGCCGCGCCCGGCGGCAAATCCACACAAATAGCGGCTGCTTTGGGCGGCGAGGGACTGCTTGTTTCAAACGAATATGTTTCATCCCGCGTCCCCGCACTTGTTTCAAATATTGAGCGTATGGGAATACCCAACTGCGTTATAACAAACAGTGATGTCGCCGCACTTACCGATAAATTTATAAATTTTTTCGATTGCGTATTGGTGGACGCACCGTGTTCCGGCGAGGGTATGATACGTAAGATTCCCTCAATACTCGACGAATGGTCGATGCAGAATATCGAAGCCTGTGCAAAGCGCCAACTTTCAATTTTACTTTCGGCGTCAGGTGCGGTAAAACCGGGCGGTAAATTATGTTACAGCACCTGTACTTACGCCCCCGAAGAAAATGAGGGTGTAATAGCCGAGTTTTTAAGGCAACGTCCCGATTTTGAACTTATACCGATAGAAAAGCCGTTCGGCAGGGCGGCGTTTCCGCAATTTGCGCCGAATACCGCGGGAATTGAATTTGCACGGCGTATATTTATTGCCGACGGCGGTGAGGGCCATTTTGTAGCCCTAATGCGTAAAAAATCGGATATGGGTGATTATAGGGACTCACACCGTGGTATTATATCGGATATAAGCAGCCCGACCGAGCAGGTAAAGATATTTAAAGATTTTTATTCGGAGTGCTTTTTGTCGGAAATAAATTGCCAAAGGTACAGCCTTATAAATGCGGGCGACCGAGTGTTTATAAAGCCGCACACGCCTTTGCTTGACGGAGTTCCCGTCGTAAGGGCGGGCGTGTTTGCGGGGCAGGTTCAAAAGGGCAGGTTCGTCCCGTCGCACGCACTGTTTACGGCGGTCGGACACAGACCCGAAAGAACCGTGGAACTTATGCTTGACAACCCCGATACCGAAAAATTCCTGCACGGTGAAGAGATCGCATGTGCGGAAACTTTAAAAGGGTATGTTTCCGTAACTGTAGACGGTGTACCGACAGGGTTCGGCAAAGCATCGGGCGGACGGCTTAAAAATCATTATCCCAAGGGACTGCGGACGCTTTAAATTCCGGCGGCAGAGAAAGGAAAAGAAAAATGGATTATATTGTGGCAGGACTTTTAGTTGCGGTGATAATACTGCTTTCGGCACTTTTGTTAAAAAAACCGAAATCGGATGACAAAACCGCAGAAAAACTGAAGGAAAGCGAAGAAAGGCTGCGCGATGAATTTGCGCGTGTCAGAAACGAAAACGCACGCGAAGTACGTGCCATCGGCGAAAAAATAAACGCCGACAATGCTGCGACCCGTGAAATGCTGATTAAGCAGGGCAGCGAGAATTTGAAAAATCAGAACGAAATGCAGGATCGGCTCTTTGCTAATTTGTCAAGACAGAGCGAAAATATTAACGATACTCTGCAAAAAAATATTGAAAATCTGCAAAAAAGCAACGAACAGAAACTTGACCTTATGAGGGAAACGGTTGATGAAAAATTAACCTCGACCCTGACGAAACGACTTGATTCAAGTTTTCAAACGGTCGGTGAGCAGTTGAAGGCCGTTCATGAATCCGTAGGGGAAATGAAGAAAATAGCAGGCGATGTGGGTGATTTGCAAAGGGTGCTTACCAATGTAAAGGCGAGGGGAACATGGGCTGAAGTCCAACTCGGAAATATTTTGGAACAGACCCTGCCTCCCGACACGTTCGAGCGCAATGTTTCGGTTAAAAATAATTCCGAAAGGGTAGAATATGCCGTTAAAATTCCGTCGCGCGACCGTGACGGCGCATTTGTCTGGCTGCCGATAGACTCAAAGTTCCCGCAGGAGGACTACATAAGACTGTGCGACGCTGCCGAAAGAGCTGACAGCACCGCGGTTGAAGAAAGCGTGAAAGCGCTTGAGCGAACGGTGAAAAAACAGGCGGATACCATTGCCAAACTGTATATCGAAGTTCCGAAAACCACCGACTTTGCCGTAATGTTCCTGCCTACCGAAGGGCTGTATGCCGAGGTGCTGCGCCGCCCCGGACTTGCCGAAGAAATACAGACCAAATACCATATTATGATAGCCGGACCGACTACGATAACGGCGTTTCTGAATACCCTGCAAATGGGCTTTAAGACGATTGCGATAGACAAACGCGCCTCCGAAGTCTGGAAACTGCTCGGTGCGGTTAAGTCACAGTACGGTGAGTTTGAAACAGTGCTTGCCAAGGTTAAAAAGAAAATCGACGAGGCGGGGAACACCATAGAAAGCGCACAAAAACGCAACGGTATAATCCTTAAAAAACTTAAAACGGTGGAACAGATAGATAACGATGAAAGCAAAGCGCTGCTTGAACTTGACGCACCGGAAAACGGGCAGATTTAATTTGCTTGCAATATTACTGTATATAATGTATAATATACAAAGGTTATTGTAATTCAGCGGTGCGGTAAAGCCGCGCGGATGTAAAGGGAAGTGCTTTATGACAAGACGAGAGGCAAGAGAACAGTCTTTTATAATAATATTTGAGAAAAGTCTTAACGGTCTTTCGGTTGAAGAAATACTCGAAAACGCCAGGGATGCAAGAGATTTTAAGGACGATGAATACATAATTAAGACGGTAAACGGCGTTTTTGATAATTTAGAGGAAATTGACGCCCGTATATCGGATAATTTAAAAGGCTGGACGATATCAAGGATATCCAAAGTCTGCCTTGCGGTTATGCGCCTTTGTGTGTATGAGATATTGTTTGCCGACGATATCCCCGACAGCGCCGCGATAAATGAGGCGGTCGAACTTTGCAAAAAATTTGCAACACCGGAGGAGTCTTCGTATGTCAACGGTATTCTCGGAACGGTGACAAGGGGCAAGGAATGAAAACGGCTGCGTTTTTTGGGGTTGATACAAGTAATTACCGTACCTCTGCCGCTGTTTTTAAGGGGGACGGTAAATACATCTCAAAGCGCCGTTTGCTTGACGCGGGAAAAGGTTTAGGGCTTCGCCAGAGCGAGGCGCTTTTTCTGCATATTCGGGATATACCCGAAATAATGGCGGATGTGTTTTCACGGTTTGACGGGAGGATAAATTCCGTTGGTGTGTCTGTCCGCCCAAGGGATGCCGAGGGCAGTTATATGCCCTGTTTTTTAGCAGGTGCCGCAGCGGCAAAAAGCGTGGCGGCAGCGCTGGGCGTGCCGTGTTATGAATTTTCGCATCAGGCGGGGCATATAGCCGCCGCCCTGCTTTCGTCAAATAAACTTGACCTTGTGGGCAAAGAGTTCATTGCGTTCCATATTTCGGGCGGAACCACCGAAGCGCTGCTTGTAACACCGCAAAGGGACACGGTGTTCGGCTGCAAAATAATAGGCGGTACAACAGATTTAAAAATCGGTCAGGCGGTTGACCGTTTGGGTAATATGTACGGTTTAACCTTTCCGTCGGGCGCGGAACTTGACCGTCTTTCGGAAAACGGGACGCCGCCCGAAAAGGTTAAAATATCGGTAAGCGGCGCATATTGCAGCATTTCCGGACTTGAAAACAGGTGCAAAAAGTTTAAAGAAAACGGAGTGCCCGTAGGTGACGCGGCGGCGTATGCCTTTGAGTATATTGCCGAAACGCTTGCCGCAACGGTAAGGGAACTCCGGTGCGAATACGGCGGTATCCCCGTGGTGTTTGCGGGCGGAGTAACCGCCAATTCGGTTATCCGCAGCCGTATTTCGGGGCAGGATAATATATTTTTCGCAAGCCCCGAACTGTCGGGCGATAATGCCGTGGGTACGGCGGTGCTTGCGGCAATAAAAGAAGGGGGCGGCGTTTAAATGAATGATTTTGTTATGACCGTCACCCAGTTGAATAAGTATGTCAAAATGTCGCTTGAGGGCGACGCTAATCTGTCTGGAATATTTCTGTCAGGGGAAGTTACAAACTGCCGGTGCAACGGTTACAGCGGCCATTTGTATTTTTCTCTGGGCGATGAATCGGCGACAATTAAATGCGTTATGTTTAAATCTTCTGTTGACCGACTGAAATTTATGCCGCAGGACGGTTTGCGTGTTATCTGCCGCGGCAGGGTTTCACTTTATGAGCGTGACGGTGCGTACCAGTTCTATGCAACCGATATGCAGCCTGACGGGTTGGGCACCGCCGCTTTGGCGCTCAGTCAAATAAAGGAGAGGCTTGCCGCAGAAGGGCTTTTGGAACAGTCGCGCAAACGCCCGATACCCAAATATCCGCAAAGAATAGCGGCGGTAACTTCGGGCAGCGGTGCGGCGTTGAGGGATATAATAAACATTGTTAGCAGGCGGTATCCGCTTTGCGAAATTATGGTTTGCCCCGTAACCGTTCAGGGCGATAATGCGGCAGCCGAAATAAACGCTATGCTGCTGCGGCTTTCGGATATGGTTAAAAGGGGCCGCCGCATAGATACCGTTATAATCGGTCGCGGCGGCGGTTCGGCTGAAGACCTTGCCGCATTTAATGATGAAACACTTGCAAGAACCGTGGCGCATATGCCCGTTCCCGTAATTTCGGCTGTCGGTCACGAAACCGATTATTCGCTTTGTGATTTAACCGCGGATATGCGCGCGCCTACTCCGTCCGCTGCGGCGGAATTGGCAGTGCCCGATATTGCCGAAATGGCAGAAAGGCTGTTTTCGGCAAAAGTACGCTTGAAAAGGGCGCAGGGGTCAGCGGTATTAAGGGCGGAAAAAAGGCTTGACGCGCTGCGGTCGCGACCCTGCCTTACCGATAAAGATTTTGTTTTGCGGCAACCTAAAGAACGTCTGTCACGCGCAAATGAGAAACTTGCGTCGGCGTTTGCGCTGCAAACCGAAAACCGTAAAAAACAGTTTGCAAATCTGGCGGCAAAGTTGAATGCGCTAAGTCCGCTTTCGGTTATGGCGCGGGGATTTTCCGCAGTCAGCGCCGGCGGCAAACCGCTTTCTTCCGCCGCAGGCGTTGCAACGGGTGACAAACTGACCGTAACATTTCCTGACGGTGATATTGATTGCACGGTAGATACCGTAAGAATGAGCGAGGGTGATAATAATGTCTGAAAAAATTGCTTTTGAAGAGGCTGTCGCAGAACTTGAAAATATAGTTAAAACACTGGAAAACGGCGATTACACGCTTGACAATTCGATTGAATTGTTTAAAAAGGGCGTGGAACTTTCGGCGCTTTGCGATAAAAAGTTGAAAGAAGCCGATAAGGCGATGCTTAAACTTACAACGGTTGACGAGGTGGACGGTTGATGAAACATTTTGATGACCTTGTAAACGGTATTAACAGCCGTCTTTCTGCACTGCTTGAGCATAAAAGCGGAGAATACACTGCGGTTGCGGACGCAATGAAATACAGCGCCGAAATAGGCGGCAAACGTCTGCGCCCCGCAATTCTGCTGGAGTTTTACGAAATATGCGGCGGCAGCGCGGCAGGTGCGACCGATGTTGCCTGCGCTCTTGAAATGATACATACATATTCTCTTATACACGACGATCTGCCCTGTATGGATAATGATGATATGCGGCGCGGAAAACCTGCCTGCCATATAGCATTCGGAGAAGCGAACGCCCTGCTTGCAGGCGACGGATTGCTGACCTATGCGTTTGAAACCGCAGCGTCGGCAGAGGGAATCGAACCGTCGGCACTTATTAAAGCGATAGGCATTTTGGCGCAAAGAGCGGGCACCCGCGGTATGATAGGCGGACAGGAGATCGACCTTGGAATAGAGGGGAAAGATGCTTCGCTTGAAACCGTGCTTGCAATGTATAAAATGAAAACCGGAGCGCTTATCAGCGCGGCGGCTGAGATAGGCTGTATACTTGCAGGGGCGGATGAAACCAAGGTCGGCGCCGCTTCCGAGTTTGCATACCGTCTCGGTCTTGCTTTTCAGATACAGGACGATATTCTGGACGCTACGGGCAGCGCCGAAGTTTTAGGAAAACCGATAGGGAGCGACGCCGAAAACCATAAATCAACATACCTTTCACATATGGGCGCGGAATTTTCAAAACAGAAAGTTTGCGAACTTACCGAAAAGGCTAAATCGGCGCTTGCGCCGTTCGGCGAAAAGGCGGATGAATTGTGTCGGCTGGCTGACAGCCTGATCGACAGAAAATATTAAAAAGGCGTGCGTTTGATTGAATTATAAATTTTTGGGGAGAATTGAAGACCCGTCACAGTTGAACAGTTTGAACGGCAGAGAACTTGAAGATCTGTGTGATGAGCTTCGTGATAAAATACTTACTGTCGTATCGAAAAACGGGGGACACCTTGCCTCTAATTTAGGTGCGGTGGAACTGACCGTTGCGCTTGAAAAGGCGTTTTGCCGCAAGAGCGACGATATAATTTTCGATGTCGGGCACCAATGTTACACACATAAATTACTTACGGGGCGTTACCCCGAGTTTGACACTTTAAGAAAAGAAAACGGAATTTCCGGGTTTATGCGCCCGAACGAAAGCCGGCGCGACCCCGTGGTTACGGGTCACAGCAGTTCCTCACTTTCATCGGCTTACGGCATTGCAAAGGCAAAATCGCTTTCCGGCGTAAAAGGAAACACCGTTGCGGTAATAGGCGACGGGGCACTTACGGGCGGAATGGCGTATGAGGCGCTTAACAGCATCGGTAAAGACAAGACCAAGGTTATTATTGTGCTTAATGATAATACAATGTCTATTTCCAAAAATGTCGGCTCTCTTTCGCGGCATTTAAGACTTATAAGAATTGACCCGCATTACCACCGTTTAAAGCACCGCACCGAATTAACTCTTAAAAAAATTCCGATAGTGGGTGAATGGCTCTCTAAATTCATATACGGCACCAAAAAATTCTTTAAAAAACTGTTTTACAGTTATAATATTTTCGAATCGCTCGGATTTTCATATTTAGGTCCCATAGACGGGCACAATTTGACGCAACTTTCCGAGGCGTTTGATTCCGCTAAGCAGATCCCTTCATCCTGCGTTATTCATATAGTTACCAAAAAGGGCAAAGGATACGAAAAGGCGGAACAATCCCCCGGTATGTATCACGGGGTTCCGCCGTTTGATATTAAGGAAGGCGTAAAGCCGCCGCACGACGGATTTTCCGCCGTATTCGGCAAGACGCTTGTGAAACTTGCCGAGGAGGACGGCACTGTTTGCGCCGTCACTGCGGCTATGCAGGGCGGCACGGGACTTTCGGAATTCTTTAAGAAATTTCCCGACCGGAGTTTTGATGTCGGAATAGCGGAACAACACGCCGTTACCTTTTCGGCAGGGCTTGCAAAAGGCGGGATGAAGCCTGTGTTTGCGGTGTATTCTTCCTTTTTACAGCGCGGTTACGACCAGATATTGAGCGACGCGGCTATTGCGGGACTGCCTGTAACGCTGTGCATTGACCGTGCCGGAATAGTCGGCGACGACGGAGAAACTCATCAGGGACTTTATGACGTGCCGTTTTTGTCCTCGATACCGGGCGTGAAAATATACGCCCCCGCATCTTACAGGGAACTTGAATATATGTTAACGGCTCGGCTTAAATCGCCCGGCGGTGTTGCCGCAATCAGATATCCTCGCGGAGGCGAGCCCGAAGTTCTGCGGGAATATGACCCCTCCGGCAAGGATTTTGACGTAATAGGCACAGGCAGCACGGCGCTTGTATCCTACGGCACACTGACAGCGGAACTTATGGCGTCTCGAAATGAACTTGCAAAAAGCGGTGTTGAAGCGGCGGTCATTAAATTAAACCGAATTGATAATGTGGGCATCGAACTGCTCGGCAGACTTTCGGAATTTGAGAGTATATATATATTTGAGGAGGGCGAGAAAAGCGGCGGAGTAGGAGAAAAGCTGCTTTCGGAACTGTCGCTTGCCGAATTTTCGGGGCACACACACCTTTCCGCAATAAGCGGATTCGTTTTACAGGCACCGATATCCTCCGCACGCAGAAAATACGGTCTTGACCGTGGGTCAATAGTAAAAAAAGTACTGGAAAATGAGGTTGAAAAGGGTTGGGCGAGAAATTAAGGCTTGATACCGCGGTGTTCGAAAAAGGCTTTGCCGAGAGCCGCGAAAAAGCCAAAGCACTTATAATGGCAGGCGTTGTTTACGTTAATAACCAAAAAGCGGATAAAGCGGGTATGGCCCTTAAACCGGACGACGTTTTGGAGGTTCGCGGAAATCCGCTTAAATATGTAAGCCGCGGCGGACTTAAACTTGAAAAGGCGGTAAATAATTTTGCGCTTGATCTTACGGACTGCGTTTGTGCCGATATCGGCGCGTCTACAGGCGGATTTACCGACTGTATGCTGCAAAACGGCGCTGCAAAGGTATATGCGATAGATGTAGGCTACGGTCAACTCGCCTGGAAACTGCGTAACGACCCGCGCGTTGTAAATATGGAAAGAACCAATTTCCGTTATGTGAGCGAGCAGCAGATCCCGGACAAACTGAATTTTGCGTCTGTGGATGTTTCTTTTATTTCCCTTCGTGTTATAGTGCCTGTGATGCAGCGGTTAATGGCGGAAAATGCGTACGCGGTTTGCCTTATAAAACCGCAATTTGAGGCAGGCAAGGATAGGGTTGGGAAAAAAGGCGTCGTGCGTGACCGCGCGGTTCATACTGAGGTCGTAAATAATATAATTAAATCGGTTACGGAATCGGGATTTTCGGTCGAGGGACTTGATTTTTCGCCCGTAAAAGGACCTGAGGGTAACATTGAATATCTGATTTATATTAAAAATGACGGCTGCGGCGAATACAGAGCCGCAACGCAGCCTGCGGAGGTTGTGCAGCTTTCGCACGAAACACTCGATAAAGAAGGGTGATATTTATGAAATTGTTTTTGGCATTCAATCCTGAAAAGGAAAGCGCCGAAAGAATTACCGGGAAACTTTGCAAAATACTTAAAGAAAACGGAATTGAATATGATGCCGCAACCGTGACTTTCGGAGGCGAATTTGACGGCAACAAAATATCCGAAAGCGACGTAACGGTTGCAATCGGCGGCGACGGCACGATAATTCACGTGGCAAAAACGGCGGCGCGGTTTTGTAAACCCGTGCTCGGAATAAACGCCGGCAGGGTGGGATATCTGGCAGGACTTGAAACAAACGCGCTCGGCGATATAATAAAACTTGTAACGGGTGAATATTCGGTTTCGGAAAGAATGATGCTGTCGGTTGAGTGCGACGGCAAATGCTATTATTGCCTTAATGACGCCGTCGTAAGCAAGGGTGCTCTTTCAAGAATAATAGATGTTTCCGCTTCATTTAACGGGGACAGTGTGTCCTGCCGCGCGGACGGTATGATAATTGCCACACCGACCGGCTCAACAGCCTATTCAATGTCGGCAGGCGGACCGATCATTGACCCGACGCTTAATTGCATAGTTATTTCGCCGATATGTGCACATTCGCTTTTTTCCCGTCCGCTGGTACTCGGCGGAAGTTACGAAATATCCGTAACGGCAAACAATGCGAATGAAACCGATGTCTGGCTGACAGTAGACGGTGAGGAGTCGCTTAAAGTATCCAAAAACTCTGAAATAATAATAAAAAAAGCCGACCGCTCGGCACAGTTGATAACGGTGGGCGAGGAATCGCTGTATAAAAAGATATCGCAAAAATTGAAATAGATTTATGTGTTTGACATTGCGCCGCACAGCTGCGGCAATTCATCGGAAAAGAGGAAAACGTAATGAAAAAGCATCGCCAGCAGGCAATTCTCGGTATAATTGAAAACCGAATAATAGATACGCAGGAGGGCTTGCAGGAAGCCTTGATAAAAGAGGGGTACAACGTAACGCAGGCAACCGTTTCAAGAGATATTAAGGAGTTGCGTATAGTTAAGTCGCTTGACGCTGACGGGGTGTACCGTTATATGCAGGGCGGCAGTGCACAAAAGGACGAAAACAACGCGCGGTTTGCGGATATATTTTCAAGTTCCGTAATTTCAATAGAGAGCGCGATGAACGATGTTATAATAAAATGTCACATCGGCGCGGCTTCGGGCGCTGCGGCGGCAATTGACAATATGTTTTCGCAGGATATGCTCGGGACGCTGGCAGGTGACGATACGATACTTGCCATAACCCGCGATGAAAAGGCGGCAAAGGAACTTGTGCAAAAGTTGAAATCCCTTCTTTGATTATGCGTGTGCCACGGGTAAAATGCTGTTTTTGGGAGGCGGTGATGTATGTGTTAAAAAGGATAAGTATTGAAAACATAGCAGTTATTGAACGCGCCGACATAGAACTTGAAGGCGGTTTCAATGTTTTGACCGGTGAGACCGGTGCCGGCAAGTCAATTATAATCGACTCTGTGAATGCGGTGCTCGGCGAACGGACTTCGCGCGAACTTGTGCGGAACGGTTGCTCAAAGGCGGCTGTTTCGGCACTTTTTGTCGACCTTTCGGAAAGCGAAGTTGCAGCCCTGTCGGGTCTCGGAATAACGGTTGACGGCAATGAATTGCTGATAAACAGAACTTTAAGTGCGGACGGGCGTAATTCCTGCCGTGTAAACGGCGCCGTTGTCAGCGTCGGAGTGCTTAAAAATATATGCAAGCGTCTTGTTAATATCCACGGTCAGCATGACAGTCAGGCGCTTCTCGACCAATCGGAACACATACAATTCCTTGACGCATATGCCGAAAACGGCGCGCTTATCTCGGATTATCGCGGGTCGTTTGTGAAACTCAGGGATGTTAAAAGAGAAATCAAGAGGCTTGAAAGCGAAGAGGCGGAAAAACAGCGCGTTTCGGAACTTTATGAATTTGAAATAAAAGAAATAACAGCCGCCGATATAAAATCGGGCGAACTTGACGCTCTGAAAGTACGGCGTGCGGAAATACTCGGTGCTGAAAAAATACTTGACGCCCTCGGGTCGGTAACGTCATATTTAAGCGGCGACGATGAAACTGTCGGCGCGATAGGCGCTGCCGAAAACTCGGCGCAGGCGGCGGATTCCATAGCCGATCTTGTTCCTGCCGCCAAAAACATAGCCTCCTCTTTAAATGAGGCTGCCGCCATATTGAGCGACGCGGCGGAGTCGGCGCGCGGCGCTGCCGAACAGCTTAATATAGACCCCGGCGAACTTGATGGGATAGAACAGCGGCTGGATGAAATATACCGCCTTTGCAGGAAATACGGCGGCAGCGAGGACGCGGTTCTTGCCTATCTTGATGAAACAACACGGAAAATGAACAATCTGCAGGCGGATGAACAAAAACTTTCGGAACTTTATGAGGCGCTGAATACTCTTGAAGACGAGGTGTATGAAAAGGGACAAAAACTCACTGCCTCACGCAAAAAAGCAGGCAAAAAATTCTCGGATAAAATATGCGGGATATTAAAATTCCTTCAAATGCCGAATGTTGTATTTTCGGTTGATTTCGGGGAGTGCGTTTATACCAAATCGGGCTGTGACCGTGTGGAATTTCTTATTTCCGCAAATGCCGGAGAACCGCCGCGCCCGCTCTCGAAAATTGCTTCCGGCGGCGAACTTTCGCGCGTGATGCTTGCAATTAAAAGCGTTATGGCTGATAAGGATGATGTGCCGACCCTGATATTTGACGAAATTGATTCCGGAATAAGCGGAAAGGCTGCGGCGTGCGTCGGCGCACAGATGAAGGAACTTTCAAACACGCATCAACTTATTTGTGTTACTCATTTGCCGCAAATAGCGGCTGCGGCAGGCAATCATCTGCTTATAGAAAAATCGTCAGAGCAGGGCAAAACCTTCACTTCTGTCAAGCGGCTTGAGGGCGACGAACGTGCAGCGGAGGTCGCAAGGATAATTTCCGGCGGCGAAATGACCGAAAATCTTTACAAGACCGCAAAAGAAATGATTGAAAATCAATAATTATTGTTATATAATGAAATGAGAAATATTTCTAACGGAAAGGGTTAGATAGATGACACTGTTTGATGAACTTAAAGAACGCGGACTTTTAGCGCAAACTACGGATGAGGAACGTGTACGCGAACTGATAAACGGAGATAAACCCGTAACTTTTTATATCGGGTTTGACCCCACTGCCGACAGTCTGCATGTCGGTCACTTTGTGGCGGTTGTTATAATGGCGCATATGCAGAAGCACGGCCATAAGCCGATTGCACTGTTCGGCGGCGGTACGGGAATGATAGGCGATCCGTCGGGTAAAAGCGATATGCGAAAAATGCTTACGCGTGAAACCATCGCGCATAATATTGAGTGCTTTAAAAAGCAGATGTCCAAACTTATTGATTTTTCGGACGGCGCCGCAACCATTGTCAACAACGGCGACTGGCTTTTAAACCTTAATTATGTTGATTTTTTGCGTGAGATAGGCGTTCATTTTTCGGTCAACAGAATGTTATCTTTTGAATGTTATAAACAGCGTCTGGAACGTGGGCTATCGTTCTTTGAACTTAACTATATGCTTATGCAGAGTTATGACTTTTTGATGCTCAACCGCAAGTATGATTGCGTTATGCAGCTCGGCGGCGACGATCAGTGGAGCAATATGATAGGCGGTGTTGAACTTATCCGCCGCTGCGACGGTAAAGAAGCCTACGCTATGACCTGCAACCTTTTGCTTACAAGCGAGGGTAAAAAGATGGGCAAAACCGAGGGCGGTGCTGTCTGGCTTGACGCCGAAAAGACCTCCCCGTATGATTTCTTCCAGTATTGGAGAAATGTTGCCGATGCCGATGTTATCAAATGTATGAAAATGCTTACCTTTGTTCCTCTTGAGGAAATAAGGGAGATGGAAAAACTCACGGGCAGCGAACTTAACGCCGTTAAGGAAAGACTGGCTTACGAACTTACCAAGACCATACACGGTAAAGAGGAAGCCGATAAGGCGCTTGCAGCCGCAAAGGCATTGTTCGGTGCAGGCCCAGACAGCAGCAATATGCCGTCAGGTTCTGTCCCGGAAGATAAACTTACGGACGGGAAAATAGGTATTCTTGACGCTATGCTCGCTGTGGGACTTATCCCCTCAAAGGGCGAGGGCAGACGCCTTGTGCAGCAGGGCGGCGTATCGGTTGACGGCGAGAAAATATCGGATGTCAACTTTGCGCTTACCCGTGAAATGCTCGAAAAAGGCGTTGTAATCAAAAAAGGCAAAAAGGTGTTTTTCAAGGTGACATTATAAAGGTAATAAACGGTGGGGCAAACGCCCCTGCCCGAATTATATAATTGTCGAAAGGATGATATACAAATGGCAGAAAAAAGATTTGTAGGCGAATATCCGGTTATAGGTATCCGCCCGATAATCGACGGAAGACGCGGACCTATGCAGTTGCGCGAAAGTCTCGAAGACCAGACTATGGCAATGGCAGAGGCAGCCAAAAAACTTTTTGAAGAAAATCTTACATATTCAAACGGCGACCCCGTTAAGGTTGTAATGGCAGACACCACTATCGGCCGTGTTCCCGAATCGGCAGCCTGCGCCGAAAAATTCAAAAAAGAGGGCGTTGCAATTACATTATCGGTAACACCGTGCTGGTGCTACGGCTCTGAAACCATGGATATGGATCCGATGACCATTAAGGGTATTTGGGGTTTCAACGGAACAGAGCGCCCCGGCGCCGTTTACCTTGCTTCCGTTTTGGCAACACATGCTCAAAAGGGTCTTCCCGCTTTTGGCATATACGGTCACGAAGTACAAAACAGGGATGAAGTCACTTCAATCCCTGATGATGTTAAAGAAAAACTTCTCCGTTTCGGCAGGGCAGCGGTTGCAGCCGCCACAATGCGCGGTAAATCCTATTTGCAGATAGGCTCGGTTACTATGGGTATCGGCGGTTCCATAATGGACCAGGCGTTTATGGAAGAATACCTCGGTATGCGTGTTGAATCGGTTGACGAGGTTGAAATTCTTCGCCGTATGGAAGAGGGCATCTACAATAAAGAAGAGGTTGAAAAAGCCCTTGCCTGGACCCGTGAGCACTGCAAAGAGGGCCGTGATGACAACCCCGATTTCGTTGAGTTCCTCGGTGAAAAACGCCCGATCAAATTCACACGCGAACAGAAAGATAAACAGTGGGAATTTACAATTAAAATGTATTGCATAATCAAGGACCTGTTAAGCGGCAACCCCAACCTGCCGGCAGGCTTTGAGGAAGAAAAAGTAGGTCACAATGCTATTGCGGCAGGTTTCCAAGGTCAGCGCCAGTGGACCGACCATTGGCCGAACTGCGACTACCCCGAAGCAATACTTAATTCTACATTTGACTTTACGGGCAAAAAAGAACCTATTGCTTTCGCTACCGAAAACGATGTTCTTAACGGTATTAGTATGCTGTTTATGCAGCTGCTTACCAACCGCGCCCAGATATTTGCCGATGTTCGTACCTTCTGGTCGCCCGAGGCTGCCAAACGTGCAACGGGATATGATTTTGTCGGCAAGGCAAAGGAAAACGGCGGTATAATCCACCTGCTTAACTCCGGTGCCGCCTGCCTTGACGCCTGCGGCGAATGTGTAGACGAAAACGGAAACGCCACAATGAAGAAGTGGTGGGATGTTACCGAAGAAGATATCAAGAAGATGACCGACGCAACCGTTTGGTGCGAAGCAGGATTTGATAACTTCCGCGGCGGCGGCTTCTCAAGCCACTTTGTAACAAGAGCCGAAATGCCGGCAACTATGATAAGACTTAACCTTGTTAAAGGTCTCGGCCCCGTTCTTCAGATTGCCGAAGGCTGGACGGTAAATCTGCCCGACGAGGTTACGGATACACTTATGGAACGTACCAACCCCACCTGGCCCTGCACCTGGTTTACCCCGCGCTGCGACGGTAAAGAGGGCAGCCCGTTCAAATCGGCTTACGATGTTATGAATAACTGGGGCGCAAACCACGGCGCTATTTCTTACGGCCATATCGGTGCAGATCTTATCACCCTTTGCTCAATGCTCAGAATACCGGTTTGTATGCACAATGTGCCCGAAGATAAGATTTTCCGTCCTGCCGCCTGGAATGCTTTCGGTATGGATAAAGAAGGGCAGGATTTCCGCGCTTGCGAAGCCTACGGTCCTATGTATAAAAATATCAGATAAGTAACACTGAAGGGCGGCGCAAATTTGCACCGCCCAAGCTGATAAAATAATATAAGTAAGGAGAATTTGTAATGCTTAAAAATATACCGTCAATTATTTCGCCCGAACTTCTTAAAATACTTATGGAAATGGGTCACGGCGATGAAATAGTAATTGCCGACGGAAACTTCCCCGGCGCCGCTATTGCAAAAAGGCTCGTCCGCCTTGACGGGCACGGCGTTCCCGAGGTTCTTGACGCGGTCCTTAAACTTATGCCGCTTGATAAGTACACAAAACAGCCTGCCGGAGTTATGAAACTTATGGATTGCGATGTCGGTAAAATCAACCCCGTTATTTGGGATAAATACGCCGAAATAATTGCAAAATACGAGCCCGAAGCGGCTGCCGCGGGCTTTGAGTCGATAGACCGTTTTGATTTTTACGACCGTGCGCGTGAGGTTTACGCCGTTGTAATGACGGGTGAAACCGCCGTTTACGCCAACATAATCCTTAAAAAGGGCGTTGTTGTTGAATAAGTCGGGTTTATCGTTTTATACGATTTTGTTTTTTCTGAATTTTAAATAATCTTCAAGTATCACGGTGGCTGCTACGGCGTCCACCGTGGCTTTTCTTTTTTGTCCGCGCTTGCCGTTTGAGCGCATCTCAGCGTGCGCTATAACGGTCGTGCAGCGTTCGTCAAACATTTCAACCGGCAGAGCTGTCGCTTCTCGCAAAAGTTCCGCAAATGCGGTACATTCTTCGGATTTTTCTCCGCAGGTTCCGTTCATATTTTTTGGGTTGCCCACGACTATCATTTCCGCACCGTATTCCTTCGCTGCCGCTGCCGCCGCGGCAACGATTTTCTCGGTGGTGTATTCGTTGATTACCCGTTTCGGAAAGGCGAAATTTTCGCCTGCGTCGCTTATTGCTATCCCGGTGCGGGCTTTTCCTAAATCAACAGACATAATTATCATTATAATTTCCCTTTCGCACCTTATTCGAATACAAGCGGGCACAGTTTGTCAAACACATCGTCTGATGATGAAATGAGTTTCAACTTGCCGTCGCTCAGTTCGTATTTAAACGATATGGCACAGTTATCGCTTGAAATGTTTTCATCACTATCGCCGAGGTAGATACCCGTTTTGTCGGAAGTGTATTTGCCGCTAAGCGTCAGGTCTTTGCAAAATTTCTGCATAGAGGTGTCGGAAAACATTTCATCAAGAAAATCATCAATCGTCAGTGATTTACCGTTTCCGAAGTTTTCCGTAAGATATTCCTCGACCGACATATTTTTGCCTTCTTCAACAATTTTTATCGCAATATAATTTGTCAGCCCGTCCTTTGTCGCTTCACGGAATTTTTTTATAAACGATTTATCGGCTGTTGCATATATTTTGAATGTGTCATCGCCGAATTCGGCTGTAAGAGGGAAATATATTCCGCTGTAATCGGAATTTTTGAAAATTTGGGCTGCGTTATCACTGCTTGTTTCAAAATAATCACTTAACTCAATCCGGCCGCTCCAACTGTTTTTAAGCGTTGTTTTTTTCGGTGTCGCTTTTTTGGCACTGCCGCCGCAGCCCGAAACACCGAGAATTATAACAATTGAAGTAATTAATGCAATTGCTTTTTTCAATTTCTTATCCTCCGCAAGTTTTTATATTATATTCCCGATTTTAACATATATGCGGAACTTTTTCAAGTAAAACGGCGGATCTGTTAATTGTCAGGGTGTATGTGTCACACATCATTGTAACACATACAAAAAAATTAAAAAAATCCTTGTGAATAAATTGACAATCAGGCAGTTTTGGTGCATAATAGACTATATATAAATGAGAGAGGATGAAGCATAATGGGAATGACGATAGCACAGAAGATAATAAAATCCCATTTGGTAGACGGCGAAATGACCGTCGGCAGCACCATAGGCCTTAAAATTGACCAGACCCTTACCCAGGACGCGACGGGTACAATGGCATATCTGGAATTTGAGGCAATGGGTGTGGACAGGGTTAAAACCGAAAAATCGGTTGCTTACATAGACCATAACACTCTGCAAAACGGGTTTGAAAATGCAGATGATCACAGGTTTATTCAGTCCGTATGTAAAAAGCACGGCATTTATTATTCGCACCCGGGTAACGGCATATGCCATCAGGTGCATCTTGAACGCTTCGGCATACCCGGCAAGACCCTTATCGGTTCGGATTCCCATACCCCCACAGGCGGCGGCATAGGTATGCTCGCAATGGGCGCCGGCGGAATGGATGTTGCCGTTGCTATGGGCGGCGGCGCTTACTATATTCCGATGCCCGGTATGATACGGGTAAATCTTAAAGGCAAACTCCGCACGGGCGTTGCCGCAAAGGATATTATACTTGAAGTTTTGCGTATACTGTCGGTTAAAGGCGGTGTCGGATATATTGTTGAATATGCAGGGGAGGGCGTTGCAACCCTTTCTGTTCCCGAACGCGCCACAATAACAAATATGGGCGCCGAACTGGGCGCGACAACTTCTATATTCCCGTCAGACGACGTGACCGAAAAATTCCTTGAGGCGCAGGGGCGCGCGGCTGACTTTGTTCCGCTTTCAAGCGACGCCGACGCGGTTTACGACAAGGAAATAGAAATCAACCTTTCCGAACTGCAGCCGCTTGCGGCAATGCCGCATATGCCCGATAATGTTAAATCGGTATCCGACATAGGCAAAATAAAGGTTGACCAGGTGCTTATCGGCAGCTGCACCAATTCCTCGCTTTTCGATATGCTTAAAGTTGCCGAAATCTTAAAGGGCAAAACGGTATGCCCCGATGTTTCGGTTGCCATTGCGCCCGGTTCAAAACAGGTGTTTAATATGCTTGCCGATTGCGGTGCGCTTTCAGACCTTATTGCAGCAGGCGCGCGTATACTTGAATGTGCCTGCGGACCCTGCATAGGTATGGGTCAGTCGCCTAATTCGGGCGGTGTTTCGCTCAGGACGTTTAACCGCAACTTTGAGGGGCGTTCGGGAACTGCCGACGCAGGTATTTACCTCGTCAGCCCCGAAACCGCAGCTGTCAGTGCGCTTACCGGTTATTTGACCGACCCGACAACCGTCGGTCTTGATTTCAGCGGTGTGGTTATGCCGCAAAAATTCCTTATTAATGATAATATGGTGGACGCTCCGGCACCTGTCGATGAGGCCGATAAGGTTGAAATTTTGCGCGGCCCCAATATTAAACCTTTCCCGAAAACCGAGCCTCTTTCCGACAGTATAGAGGCGGAAGTTCTGCTTAAAGTAGGCGATAACATAACAACCGACCATATTATGCCGGCAGGCGCTAAAATTCTGCCGCTTCGTTCAAATATCCCGAAAATTTCGGAATATTGCTTCACAAGATGTGATGAAGATTTCCCGTCAAACTGCAAAAAGGCAGGTAAAGGCATTATTATAGGCGGCGAAAACTACGGTCAGGGTTCATCGCGCGAACACGCGGCGCTGGCTCCGCTTTACCTCGGCATAAAGGCGGTTATTGTTAAAAGCTTTGCGCGTATACACGTTGCAAACCTTATAAACGCAGGCATTGTTCCGCTCACATTCAAAAATCCTGCGGATTACGAGCGTATAAATAAATGGGATAAACTCTCCCTGCCGAATATCAAAGCAGAAATAAAGGCGGGCGGCGACGTTACGCTTATTGATAAAACGACAGGCGATAATATCCTGCTTACCACCGTGCTTTCGGGCAGAAGCAAAGATATATTGCTTGCCGGCGGACTTCTTGATTACACCGCCAAAAAATCATAATACACGGGGCGGCGGGGGTTAATTTCCGCTTGTCCTAAGAAAGGTTGAGGTGACTTATAATGTCAGAACAGTATATTAAAGACGCGGTTGCAAAGTTTGAACAACTGGTTCGCGAACAGCAGGCGCGCGCAGAAAGAATTAAAGCCGAAAAAGAATTTGTCAATTACGACAAATTGGACAAAATAATTGTTGGTGTTTGCGGCGGCGACGGAATCGGACCCGTAATAACGAACGAGGCTGCCACAGTGCTGAAATTCCTGCTTGCGGAAGATGTTGCGGCAGGTAAAATAGAGTTCAGGAATATTGACGGACTTACAATTGAAAACCGCGTTGCGGCAGGTAAGGCAATTCCCGACGATGTTATGGATGAACTTAAAAAATGCCACGTTATATTAAAAGGCCCGACAACAACTCCGCGTGCGGGCGACCCGTGGCCGAATATTGAAAGCGCCAATGTTGCTATGCGTAAAGAACTTGACCTTTTCTGCAATCTTCGTCCTGTAAGAGTTCCGGAACAGGGGATAGACTGGACTTTCTTCCGTGAAAACACGGAGGGCAGTTATGCCGTAGGTTCAAAGGGATTTAATATAACCGATGACCTTGCAATGGACTTTACCGTTACAACGACCGAGGGGTGCGAGAGAATTGCGCGCCTTGCTTACGAATATGCGAGAAAGAACAAAAAAGAGCGCGTTTCAATAATAACCAAGGCGAATATTGTTAAAACGACCGACGGTAAGTTCTTAAAAATCTGCCAGGAAATCGGCAAGGAATACCCCG
Source organism: Agathobacter sp. (assembly GCA_963656085.1). Taxonomy (GTDB): domain Bacteria; phylum Bacillota; class Clostridia; order Oscillospirales; family Acutalibacteraceae; genus CAVALG01. The sequence continues at coordinate 10,976 of CAVKHV010000013.1, read as the reverse complement.
AAATAGCAACCGACGACTGGTACATTGATATAACAACCGCAAAACTTATCGACGAAAAGCGCCGCAGAGATTTTAAGGTGTTCATTCTCCCGAACCTGTACGGCGATATCATAACCGACGAGGCGGCTGAATTCCAGGGCGGCGTAGGTACCGCGGGCAGCGCAAATATCGGTAAAAAATATGCAATGTTTGAGGCTATTCACGGTTCGGCTCCCCGTATGGTTGCCGAGGGCAGAGATAAATATGCCGACCCGTGCTCAATGCTCAGGGCGTCCGTAATGCTGCTTTCGCACATCGGAAAACAGACCGAAGCCGACCTGCTTGAAAAAGCGCTTGACATCTGTATGTTTACCGAAAAGAAAATGGCAACGACCGGCCGTGATACCGGATGCACCTGCGAAGAATTCGGTGCATATGTAATGGATACCGTTAAAAAACTTAAAAAATAATTATTGATCGGTGAAAACTATGAGTACATCAAAAGTTTCAACCTCGGTTTTGAAAAGGTTGCCGAGATACTATCGTTTTTTGGGCGAACTGAAGGATATGGGAACAGAGAGGATATCATCATCGGAACTGTCTAAAAAAACGGGGCTGACCGCAAGCCAGATACGGCAGGATTTTAACTGCTTCGGAGGTTTCGGTCAGCAGGGATACGGTTATAACGTTGAGCAACTGCACAGGGAAATAGGCTTGATATTGGGCCTTTACGATGTTAAAAAAATAGTGCTCATAGGCGCAGGTAATCTCGGGCGTGCGGTTGCCGAACAAATGGATCTTAAAGAGCGCGGATTTCAACTGGTCGGCATATTCGATAAAAAAGAGTCCATAGTCGGTCAGATGATAGCCGGAATACCTGTAATGAGCATAGAAAAACTTGATGATTTTTGCCGCGACAATCGCCCTGTTGCCGCTATCCTTTGCGTGCCTAAAAACGCTGCCGCCCCAATCGTAGAACAGTTGGTGAAATTGGGTATAAAGGGGATATGGAATTTCAGCCACTATGATATTTCGATGAAATATCCGCACGTAGCGGTTGAGAATGTTCATTTGAGTGACAGCCTTATGTCGCTGTGCTATAAAATAACGCATATCGGCGAAGACGGCGAAAAAGAGGTGTGACCCCTATGCGTATACTTGTTATAAACGGGCCGAATCTTAATATGTTGGGCATAAGGGAACCCGATATTTACGGAAAGGCCTCATATGCAGACCTTGTTGATATTATAGAATCAAAGGCAGCTGAACACGGTGTAGACGTTGAAATTTATCAATCCAATCACGAAGGTGATATTGTCGATAAAATTCAGTCGGCGTACGGCAGATTTGACGGAATAATAATCAATCCCGCGGCATATACACATACAAGTGTTGCAATACTTGACGCGCTTAAGGCGGTGGCGTTGCCGGCGGTTGAGGTGCATATTTCCGAGGTGTCTGCGCGCGAACCCTTCAGAAGCGTTTCATACGCAGGTCTTGCCTGCGAAAAAACCGTAGCCGGCAAGGGGATAAACGTATATTTAACGGCAATGGATTATTTAATTTCCAAGTTGGGCAAAATTACTCTTGACAAACCAACGGTATGATATTATATTAATATGTGTCACAACGATTTCGACGCTTTTGCGCCGAAAATTCCGCAGATTACAGTATTCTCAAATTTTTTGAGGGGGGTATAGAGTAAAATGGTAGCAGAAAAAATTAAAGCAATTCTCAGCGAGCAACTTGATATTGAAGCTGACGAAATAGCCCTTGACTCCGACATTGCCGAAGATTTAGGCGCTGACAGTCTGGATGTTGTTGATTTGATTATGACGCTGGAGGATGAGTTTGAGGTTGAAATATCCGATGATGTTATTGAATCGGTAAAAACCGTCGGTGATCTTGTCAATTTCATAGAGGCAAATAAGTAATTAAAATATTTGTGCATTTGTATGACCCACCCGCAAGGGTGGGTTTAAGCGTGTCAAAAAAGTCGACACGCTCTTGGGCGGGAATGCCGCTCGCTCGAAAATCAAAGATTTTCGGACTGCACTCTATCCCCGCCAATACCACCCCGGTACCCTTGAAAAACCGCTTATTAAGCGGTTTTTTTCGCTTACAAGGTGTTTTTCCGCCGCACATGTCAGCGGAAAAACGCAAGTGCGGCGTTACCGCCGCAAAAATAAATTTTGAAGTTTATTGACAGACTGTGACCCACCCGCAAGGGTGGGTTTTTTATTGCCGTATTTTTGCGGCAGGTAACACCGCCTGCGGCACCGTCATAAGATATAGTGTAAAAATCTAAATTTGAAAGCGGCGAAGAAATTGAGTTTCGGAACTGAAAAACGTCTTTGCGACCTGACAACGGGCGAAGGGGGCGTTATAACGCAGCTTTTGTCAAGCGGGGATATGCGGCGCCGACTTCAGGATATCGGGTTTATTGAAGGTACGCGTGTTACCTGCGTGGGAAGAAGTCCGCTCGGCGACCCGTCGGCGTATCTTGTGCGCGGAACAATTATTGCGTTGCGTCGTGAGGACGGTTACAGCATATTTATAAAATGACCTCTCGCGAAATTCTATGTGAAGGGGGATACGCCTGTGTGGCGGAGGTATGAGCGATGAAAATTGTAAAACGATAAAGGTGCTGCTTGCCGGAAACCCAAACGTCGGCAAAAGCACCGTTTTTAACGCCTTGACCGGTATGAAACAGCATACGGGGAACTGGATAGGCAAAACTGTGGAGTGCGCGCGCGGATACCGTAAGTTCGGCGGTGTGAATTTCGAATTTACCGACCTGCCGGGGACATATTCGTTACTTACCCATTCCAAAGAGGAAACCGTGGCGCGTGACGCAATCTGCTTCGGCGATTATGACGCCGTTGCCGTTATATGCGACGCTACCGCGCTTGAGCGCAACCTCAACCTGGTGTTTCAGGTGCTCGAAATAACGGATAGGGTTATAGTTTGCATCAATCTTATAGATGAAGCGGGAAAAAAGGGCGTATGCATTGACGCACCGTTGCTTTCGCGGGAACTCGGTATCCCGGTAATACCGACGGTTGCCAGAAACAAAAAAGGCCTTGACAAATTTTTGTCTTGTGCAGCCGAATCGTGCGGCAAGACATTGTCTGTAAATCCGAAAAGGGTGAGATATCCCGACGCCATACAGCAGGCAACAGAACGGTTAATGCCTGCGGTTGAAGGCTGTAGGGCGCCGGAATGGACGGCGGCAAGATTGCTTGAATCAAATGCGGAAACAATCGATAAAATAATGAAGCACCTCCCATATAATTGTGACCGCGGAAAACTGAAAAAAGCGGTTGAAATGCAGCAGAAAGAATTGCTTGAGCAGGGATACGATACGCGCACTGTCAGCGACCGTATGGTAGCGTCATTCGTGCTGCAGGCGGAAATAACGGCAAGTTCGGTTGTGAATGTTTCGCCGAAAGGGTCAACCCGCGACAGGAAAATTGATAAAATAGTCACGGGCAAGTTTTTTGCCTTTCCCATAATGATCGCGTTGCTTTTATTTGTATTCTTTATAACGGTAAGCGGTGCAAACTATCCGTCCGAAAAACTTTTTGAATGGTTGTCGGCTCTTAATTGCCGGATTGGTACGCTGCTTGTTTCCGTGGGTACGCCCGAAATGATACGCAGCGCAGTGGTGGACGGAATGTTACGCGTACTGTTTTGGGTGGTTTCGGTTATGCTGCCGCCCATGGCAATATTTTTTCCGCTGTTTACACTGCTTGAAGATTTCGGATATCTGCCGCGGGTCTCATACAATCTGGACCGATTTTTTAAAAAATGTTCGTCCTGCGGAAAGCAAAGTCTTACTATATGCATGGGGTTCGGCTGTAACGCCGTTGGCGTTACCGGTTGCAGGATAATAGATTCGCCGCGCGAAAGGCTTATCGGGATATTGACCAATTCGTTCATACCGTGCAACGGCAGATACCCGGCTATGATAGCGATAATAAGTATATTTTTTGTCGGTGCGGCTCACGGATTCCTCGGTTCGGCTATATTAACCGCAGCAGTGATATTCAGTGTTGCTATGGCAATGTTTGCTTCATGGCTGCTGTCAAAAACGCTGCTTAAAGGCGTACCGTCCTCCTTTACGCTTGAATTGCCGCCCTACAGAACGCCGCAGTTCTTCAGGGTGATAATACGCTCGGTACTTGACAGGACGCTGTTTGTGCTTGCGCGCGCCGCGGCGGTCGCTGCGCCGGCAGGCCTTGTTATCTGGCTGCTTTCAAACATAACGTTGGGCGGCGGCACACTGCTTTCTTACATTACGGAACTTCTTGACCCTCTCGGTAAAGTGATGGGACTTGACGGCGTTATATTAGCCGCCTTCATCCTCGGCTTTCCGGCAAATGAAATAGTAATTCCGCTTATGTTGATGGGTTATTCTTCAAGCGGTGTGCTTGCCGATTATTCAAGCATTGCTTCGCTTAAAACAATGCTGCTGCAAAACGGTTGGCAGCTGTCAACTGCGGTCTGCTTTTTGATATTTATGATTATGCATTTTCCGTGTTCAACTACACTTTTAACAATAAAAAAGGAAACAGGCAGTTTTAAATGGGCAGCCGTATCGGTACTGCTGCCGCTGCTTTTCGGGGTTGCCGCCTGCTGTGCGGTCAACGGTTTGTTCTTACTCTTTAATTAATAAAAATCACCGTACCTGCTTTGCGGCGGGTACGGTGTGTGTTGTTGGTTTTATGCGGTTATCAGTTGGTAACCGTTTTTTCTGTGTCTTTATCAAAAATATGGAGTTTGTTTACATCCAAGGCAACCGTGACAACTTCGCCGACCTCCGATTTTGAATCGGGATTTACGCGGCTTACGAGGTCGTGACCCAGGAAATCAAGGTACAGATATTTTTCCGCGCCCATCGGTTCAACAACTTCGACATTTGCCTGAATAATACCGTCCTGATGGTCGGCAATGTATCTTGCATCGTCATAGATACATTCGGGACGAATTCCGAGGGTAATTTCTTTTCCGTCATAGGCTTCAAGACGGCCACCCTCATTTTTTGATGCCGGAAGTTTAATTTTTGTAGCAACCGAAGCGGTATCTTCGGTGGCTTCGGATCTTATCTCAATATAGAAATCCGATCCCTCTTTAACAATAGTGCCTTCAAAGAAGTTCATTTGCGGTGCGCCGATAAATCCGGCAACAAATTTGTTCACCGGTGCATCATAAAGCACCTGCGGGCTTGCAATCTGTTGGATAACACCGTCTTTCATAACAACAATTCTGTCACCCATTGTCATAGCTTCGGTCTGGTCGTGGGTAACGTAGATAAATGTTGTTCCGAGTTTTCTGTGAAGTTTGGAAATTTCAATACGCATTTGCGTTCTGAGCTTTGCGTCCAGGTTTGAAAGCGGTTCGTCAAGAAGGAAGGCGCGCGGTTCACGGACTATTGCACGGCCGAGCGCAACACGCTGGCGCTGACCGCCGGAAAGAGCTGCCGGCTTACGCTCAAGCAAATGGGATATATCAAGAATTCTGGCAGCCTCTTCAACGCGGCGCTTGATCTCGTCTTTCGGAACTTTGCGAAGTTTAAGACCGAAACCCATATTTTCAAAAACGGTCATATGCGGATAAAGAGCATAGTTCTGGAAAACCATTGCTATATCCCTGTCCTTCGGGTGAACATCATTCATCCTTTTGTCGCCTATATAAAGATCGCCGCCGCTGATTTCCTCAAGTCCGGCAATCATACGAAGCGTTGTTGACTTACCGCAACCCGAAGGACCGACAAAAACTATAAACTCTTTGTCGTCAACATCAAGGTTAAAATCGGTTACAGCCTGAACGCCGCCGTTATAGATTTTGGTTACGTTTCTTAAAGAGATGCTAGACATAAAATTACCATATCCTTTCTTCGACACATAATTTCATCAAAAATCATAGATACGGTGATTTTTAACGCCTGTGTCACGTATTTCGCCGCAGATGCGAACGGCGGAAACGGTTTATTTTTATCGGTGTGCCGCAGCGTACCGATATTAAAAGGCCGAACTTCGGCACTTACTTGAATTTATTATAACAGTAAAGAACGTCCATTTCAATGCATTAATTCTATAAATATTTTTTGCGCCGTTTATTAATATTGTATAGTAAATGGGCGTTTTGCATAAATAAAAGGCGGCGGCATTGCGTTATTTCAGCAATTTAACTTCGCTGTTTCGGCATCCGTCATAAGCCTTGATTCGCCCTCTTTCAGGTCGGGGTCAAGCACCAGTCCGCCTATACTTTTGCGCTTTAATTCGTTCACACCGAGCCCTACCGTGCCGAACATACGCTTTATCTGATGATATTTTCCTTCATATATGGTGACCGACACGAGGTGCCTGTCGCCCTCCGAAACTTTCAATTCCGCCGGCATACAGCGCGTCCCGTCCGCCAGCACTATTCCTGCTTCAAAAGCTTTTGCGACGGCGGCGGTCACTTCACCGTCCAACGTGACGGTGTAATTTTTGGGTATCTTTGATGACGGCGAAATAACCCTGTGAGCCAGTTCGCCGTCATTGGTTATAACGATAAGTCCCGTTGTGTCCTTATCCAACCGCCCTACAGGAAAAAGGGAGGCGCGGTCATATCCGTCGGGTATGAGGTCAACTACGGTCTTTGCACGCGTATCGTGCGAGGCGCTCAGTACGCCCTTTGGCTTGTTCATCATAAAATATATGTGTTCTTCGCGCCGGAGTGCTGCGCCGTCTATCTCTACGGTGTCACAGTCGGCGTCAATATGTGTAACGTTCCGTTCCGCTACCCGCCCGTTTATTTTTATTCTGCCTGATTTTATAAGCGCGGATATCTCTTTTCGGGTGTAATCGGTTCGGGTTCCTATATATTTTTCAATTCTCTGCCTGTTCATTTATATACATCCTTAAAAAATGCCGTGATCTTGCTTTTTTCAGCCGGGCAGAATCCGGTTATCATATCTCTCCCGCCGCAGCGGCACTTTAATTTGTTCCGCAATGCGGCGCAGATGTCCGCAAAGTCCTTTTCCGGAGGCTTGCAGGCGAACAGATATCCGTCGCCGCTTTTTGAGAATGCCGAGCCTTTACCGCATTTTTCGTATATCTTTTCCGCTGCTTTTATCAGGTCGGCGGTATCGAATTTATCAAAAAACAACGGTTCGGCGTTGTTTCCGTCAAGCAAACCTACAAAAAGATCCGTATACTCTGCTTTTAACCCTGCGTGTTCGTATTTTGCCGCCAGCAGTTTTTCGTGCAGTTTATCCACCGCCGCCGCGCAATCAAGCGACGGGGATTTTAAAAGTTCGCCGATATATTCGCTGCTTTTAAGTCGGGCAGTATAATCGGCAAGCGCGTCTTTGCCGCACTTTATATGTATCCGCATACCGCCCTTGTAATTCTCCGCGGAAATTATTTTAATGATACCTATTTCACCTGTCCGCGAAACGTGGGGCGCGCAGCAGGCGCAAACATCTATCCCCTCTATGCATACAAGGCGCAGGGAGGACGTTATCTCTTTTTTGCTGCGGTAGGGTATCTTCGCCGCCTGATCGGCGTCGGGGAATATTACGGTAACGGGGCGGTTTTCGTACACAGCCTCATTTGCCGCCGCTTCAACCTCTGCCAGCTGTAAATCGGTCAGAATGCCGTTGATGTCAAGCGTAACATCTGTTTTTCCTAAATGAAAACCTACGTTGTCAAACCCGTATCGGGCATGAATTATTCCGCAAATAATATGTTCGCCCGAATGGTTCTGCATATGCCGCAGGCGGCGGTTGCGGTCTACCGTACAGGCGACCTCCGCACCCTCTTTAAGCGGCTTGTCCGTAAAATGGAGAATTTTATCATCCGAAACTTGCACATCCGTTACGGCTGAATCGCCGATATTCCCGATGTCCGAGGGCTGGCCGCCCCCTTCGGGCGCAAATGCCGTGCGGTCAAGCGCGGCGGCATATCCGCCTTCCGTTACGGTTGCCGCTTTGACCTTTGCTTTAAAAACGGTCAGGTTACCGTCGGTTTCATAAAGTTTTTCGGTTGCCATTGATATCCTCATTCCCTACTCTTTAAGTGTTGCAATATCCAAAAATCCGGCTCTGAAATTTATTGAATTCTTATCAATTTTTGCGGAATAGGCGTACGATGTGGGCGAGAAGAACAGGGGTATAAGTCTGTCGTCCGAGGTGAGCAGTATTTGCTCTGCGGTATGCATTTGTTCTTGCGAGGAACCTGCTTTACAGGCGCTTTCAAGTGCGGTATCAAACGCCGCGTTTTTAAACCCGCTCGGGTCGGAGGTGCTGTCGCTTTTAAAGCGTGAAAGGAACGAAGCTGCGCTCAGATCGCCCGATGTAAAGCGGACAAGCGCGATATCGTAATCTCCGCTTGCTATTCTGTTTTCAAATTGCGTTTCGTCCTTCTCCGTTTCAATGTTTATATAGGCGCCCAAATTTTTCTGCCAATCGGATACGACCGATTTAAGCGCAGGATTTATCGTCTTTTCTCCGGTGCAAAGTACCGAAATATCTTTAGGAAATTCGCTTTGCATATTATTCTGGCAGTTTAAAAATGTCTCCCTGGCTGTGCCGGGGTCATATGTCGGTTCGGGCGCAGCGTTCGATGCGGTAAGGCTTACATCACAGTCCGGCGGAACGGCACCGCGCGCCGCTTTAAGGTATTCGGGCAGTGCGGCTGCGAGCTTATCCGGGTCAATTGAGATTTTGAATGCGGGCGCAAACGGCGCAATTTTTGAGTTGGGGTTAATTATTATCGCATAAAGCGACGAGAACGTGTTGTACACCCCTTCATTGCTTTTTGAAACGCTTTCTATGTCGTCAAGCGAGATTTTCACAAATGTACCGCCGCCGCTTGATATGGCGTTTGCAACATACCCTTTCGGTTTTTCAGTTTCTTTTTCAAATGTGACCTCGTATGCCTGCGGTTCAAAATTTCCGCTGTATTTTGACGAACGGATAAGTTTCAATTCGCCCTTTTCGCTGTCCCAAGCCGACAGTGAAAACGGTCCGTTTGAAAGCACCGACTCATAGTTAAGCCCGTATTTACCCTTGCACCGATTAAAAAACTCCTCGTTGCACGGCATAAAAACAGGCTGCGTAAGCATAGACAAAAATCTGTCCGACGGTGAAACAAGAACATATTTAACCGTGCGTTCATCTGCGGCATACACGCCTATACTGTCGGGTGAGGTCAGCCCCGCCAGTGCGTCCGACGCGCCGCGTATGTCCGAAATGAGTTGGGGGGATGCTGCCTTTGTGGCGGGGTCTGCCGCACGCCTTGCGGCAAAAACATAATCGGCGGCTGTTACCGCCTCGCCGTTCTGCCAGCAGGCATTTTTTGAAATACGGAAGGTGTATTCGCATCCGTCGTCCGACACGGTGTAACTTTCAGCGCCGGCTTTGACCGGTTTGCCGTCCTTGCCCATTCGCATAAGCCCTTCGAATATGTTGCCGGAAACGGTTATTTCGCTTTCGGAGGACGCCAGTATCGGGTCAATGTTTTTCGGCGCCGATTCTATTGTGTAGGTAAGTGAAAAACTTTTGCCGCCGCAGGCAGTCAGCGAAAGTGCCGTTGCAATTATAATCAAAAATGATAATGCTTTTTTCATATTTCCCCTCCGCAGGTTGGATTAATGTATTTCAACGCAATTACCGTAATTGCCGGACGTTTATAATTCATCATTATATATTATAAGTAATAGTCGGGTATTTTTCAATACGGATATAAAAATTTAAAAAACTTGAAAAGTATACCGCCGCGTGATATAATGACAGATACAGAAAATGCGGGCGTTTTTTCGGCAGGAAAACTTTTTTGGGAGGCTTTTTGTTTTGAGGAAGACGGAACTTTTAAATAAACTTCGCGAACTTATAGAAGAGAACGCCGAACTTTCGGCTGAAAACAACGAACTTTCCGTAAAGGTCGCCGAACTTAAAGCAAGGCTTAAAGGCAACTCCGCAGACAGTGATATCGACGGGGAATCGCGGGGCGCGGGGTGTGAACAAGGGCAAAATATCGCACGGGATGCGAGGATTGCGCTGCAAAAAGAAGACGGCACCACGCCGAGCACTGCGCCGGAAACCAATGAAATACCTGATGCAGACGCGGAGAGCGCCGAAACCGCAGGCACCGAAGATGAAGACAAATTTGTAAAACGACCGTCCGACTGTCGCGAAGAAATATCTGAAGCTGCGGCATCCGAGGAAACGGAGGGTAAAACGGCATTTGCCGCGTTTTCGGACGGTGACGGTCTTTGCGAACCCGATAAATGTTGTATAGACGATGATATAGCGGATATCGCAGCGTCGTTTGTAGGGCGCGCCGTCATATTGGTAACCGAATTTACCGATGAAATTTGCTCTGTCGGTTCGGATAATACCAAAGAACTTGTAACGCTGGCTCTCGGAAAAGCGGAGGTCTTTAAATCGGAGACGGTTGCAAATGCCGAGGCTGCAACGTCAGCCGAAAAATTCTCCGAACTCTGTGCGGATGAATTTGAAAAATTGCGGAAATATATAAACGCGTTAAGATTGTCGGTGTGATTTATGGACGTCAGTTTTTTAAAACATAAGGATATCTCTTTTAAAGAAAAGGCTCAAAACTTTTGGGTGTATTATAAATTCAGGATAATCGCCGTACTGCTTGTGCTGATAATCGCCGTTTTTGCCTTCGCCACGCGGGATAAAGACTCGGATTATGATATTCGCGTCGTCGTGAATATCGGGACGGTTTTGCCCCAGCAATCAATTGAGAGTTTAAAAGCGGAACTTGAAAAATATTGCCTCGATTTTAACGGTGACGGTAAACGCAGGGTTAAAATAATAGATTGCTCGTATGATACGGAAGAACTGCAAAATGAGGAAAACAAAAACGCAAACACCGACCTGCAGAGGTATGACAGCAAATTTTCGGCACAGTTCGGCGAGGCGGAGAAAATGCTTTACATTATGTCGCAAAGCGAGATTGACCGTGTAAATTCCCAAACTT
>CAVKHV010000012.1:0-32138 GCA_963656085.1 Agathobacter sp. | reverse complement strand
GGTGCAAAAGTGCGCGCGCTATGTCTATGCGCCGCCGCTGTCCGCCCGATAATTTCCCAAGCGTGCGGTTAAGCAGGTCGCCGAATTGCAAGGTTTCAGCCAACTCGGCAAGCCGTTTTTCAAACTGTTTACCCGTTATGCCGTAAAGCGATGCGCGGCTTTTAAGATTGTCTTTTACCGTAAGCGCCTTGTCAAGCACGCAGTTTTGGAACACTACGCCGATTTTAGATGTAACTTCGCCTAAATGCCGGTCAATATCCCTGCCGCATACCTTAACGGTTCCGCTGTCTCGTGATAATTGACCGCAGATTATTGAAATCGTTGTACTTTTTCCGGCACCGTTTACACCCAAAAACGCAAACAATTCACCCTTCTTAACACTGAAAGAAAGGTCGTCAACCGCGCGGATATCGCCAAACGATTTATTAAGTCCCTTTATCTCTATCACTTTTTCCGTCATCGGTTCATCCCTCCGTTGCCCGTGTAATCATCGGGCTTTGTTCGCCCTGTAAATAAATGTCAACGCACAAATCCCGCTCCCGCATTTTTGGAACAGGTGCAGAATAAAATTTTATTCAAGTTCAAACACGCCCGTGTACAATTGATAATATTTGCCCTTTTTCTTCATAAGTTCTTCGTGATTGCCGCGTTCGATAATTTCGCCGTGGTCAAGCAGCATAATAACATCCGAATTTTTAATGGTTGAAAGGCGGTGTGCTATAACAAATACCGTCCTGCCTTTCATAAGAGCGTCCATTCCGCGTTGAACTATCGCCTCGGTGCGCGTGTCGATAGACGAAGTGGCTTCGTCCATAATCATAACGGGCGGATCGGCTACCGCGGCGCGTGCAATGGCTATCAACTGCCGCTGCCCCTGCGAAAGGTTTGCGCCGTTGCCCGAAAGCGGAGTGTTATACCCCTGCGGCAGGCGGCTTATAAAACTGTCAGCCCCGGCAAGGCGTGCGGCGCTTATACATTCTTCGTCCGTAGCGTCAAGTTTGCCGTAGCGGATGTTGTCCATTACCGTGCCCGTGAACAGGTTTACATCCTGCAAAACTATTCCGAGCGACCGCCGCAGGTCGGCTTTTTTGATTTTGTTAATGTTTATTCCGTCATAGCGTATTTTTCCGTCGGCTATGTCGTAAAAACGGTTTATAAGGTTGGTGATCGTCGTTTTTCCGGCTCCCGTTGCGCCCACAAACGCAACTTTCTGCCCCGGCTCGGCATATATCGAAACATTTTTAAGCACTAACTTTTCATCGGTATATCCGAAATCGACTTCACGCAGACGTACATCGCCGCACAGCCGCGTGTAGGTAACGCTGCCGTCAGCCGAATGGGGATGTTTCCACGCCCAAATTCCCGTGCGTTCTTTACATTCGGTAAGCCCGTTCTCGGTTTCCTTGGCGTTTACAAGGGTTACATACCCCTCGTCGGTTTCGGGCTGCATATCAATAAGGTCAAATATGCGTCCCGCACCTGCAGTACCCATAACAACGGCGTTTATTTGGCTTGATACCTGCGAAACATTGCCCGAAAACTGTTTGGTCATATTAAGGAACGGTACCACAATGCTTATCCCGAATGCCATACCCGATACCGACACGTTGACCGCCCCCGACGCGATAAAGATACCGCCCGCAAGCGCAACTATTACATAAAGCACATTGCCGATATTATTAAGTATGGGCATTAAAATATTGGCGTATTTGTTTGCAAGTTGGGAGTTTCGGTAAAGTTCTTCGTTAAGTCTGTCAAACCCTTCCTTGCTGGCGCCCTCGTGGCAGAATACTTTTATGACCTTCTGCCCGTTCATCATTTCTTCAACATAGCCCTCAATTTTTGCAATCGATTTTTGCTGACCGATAAAGAATTTTGAGGAATTGCCGCCCACGTGCTTGGTTACAAGTATCATTATAATAACCCCGCCGACAACAACAAACGTCATCCACAGGCTGAAATAAAGCATAACACACAGCACCGTAATAATTATTATAATTGAGGAAAGAAGGCTGGGTAAACTTTGCGAAACCAACTGGCGCATAGCGTCGATATCATTGGTATAATAACTCATTATATCGCCGTGGCTGTTTGTATCAAAGAATTTTACGGGCAGTTTTTGCATACCGCCGAACATCTTTATACGCATTTTGTTTAAAAATCCCTGCGTCAGAACCGCCATCATTCGTGTGTAGACAAACCCTAAAACGATAGACCCCAAATAAAGCAGAGCAAGTATCAAAACAAAATGCCCAATCTTGCCCGAAACATCGCCCCATTTTTGCTGTTTGGAAACGGCTTGCTCAATAAGACTGATTATATTCTGCATAAACAGTGCCGGTACAGCCGAAACAACAGCATTGCCGATTATTGCGATTATAACTATCGGCATAGCGACAGGATAAAATTTAAAAAGTGATTTTATAAGCCTGCCGAAAGTGCCTTTTTGCAACTTTGTGTCGACGGGGGCTTTCATTTTTGCATTATTCCTCATCTGTAACACCTGCCTTGTTCTGCGATTCGTAAACGTCACGGTATATTTCGTTTTCGGCAAGCAGTTCGCTGTGCGTGCCTACAGCGTTAATTTTACCGTCATCCATAACTACTATGCGATCCGCCGACTCAACCGACGATATGCGCTGCGCTATTATTATCTTGGTCGTTTCGGGAATATAAGAAGCAAACGCCGCGCGTATCATAGCGTCGGTCTTGGTATCAACCGCACTGGTCGAATCGTCAAGTATCAGCACTTTTGGCTTTTTAAGCAACGCCCTCGCTATGCAAATACGTTGTTTCTGCCCGCCCGAAACATTGGTACCGCCCTGCTCAATATAGGTATCGTACCCATCGGGAAACGACTCTATAAAATCGTCGGCGGCAGCCATTTTGCAGGCTTCGCGCAGTTCTTTGTCGGTTGCGTCGGGGTTGCCCCAACGCAGATTATCGGCAATTGTGCCCGAAAACAGTTCGTTTTTCTGCAATACCACTGCAACCGCATTTCTAAGTGTCGCTATATCGTAATTTTTAACATCGGTGCCGCCAACCTTGACCGTGCCGCCCGTTGCGTCATAAAGCCGCGGTATTAACTGCACAAGGGAGGATTTGGATGAGCCGGTTCCGCCGATTATGCCTATGGTTTCGCCCGATTTAATATGCAGAGTGATACCCTCAAGCGCATTTTTCTCGGCATCTTCGGAATATTTGAATGATACGTTTTCAAAATCTATGCTGCCGTCCGTCACCTGCATAATCGGGTTTTCGGCGCGGCGTATAGTCGGCTGTTCGTCAAGAACTTCCACAATTCTTTCGGCGGATTCCAATGACATTGTTATCATAACAAACACCATCGAAATCATCATTATGCTTGCCAATATCTGAAAACCGTAGGTCACCATGGCAGAAAGCTGACCTACGCCCATCGAACCCGTGGTTAATATTATTTTTGAACCGAAAAACAGTATAAGCACCATATTAAGATATATGCACAACTGGAGTATGGGGCTGTTGAGGGCTATTATTTTTTCGGCTCTTGTCAGGTCTATACATACATCTTCCGATGCCGCCGTGAATTTATCGGTTTCATATTTTTCGCGTACAAAGGATTTTACAACGCGCATACCGCGCACATTTTCCTGCACCGTTTCGTTCAGACGGTCATATTTCCGAAATGCACGGCGGAATATAGGCATTACTTTACGCACAATGCATATAAACGCAAAGGCAAGCATCGGCAAAAGCAGCACATAGATAAGCGCAAGTTTACCGCCCATTACTATCGCCATGGTAAACGAGAATATTATCATAAGCGGCCCCCTTACCGCCATTCTTATAATCATCATATATGCCATTTGCACGTTGGTAATATCTGTTGTTAAACGGGTAACAAGCGACGGCGTGGAAAATTTATCGATATTTTTAAAAGAAAAATCCTGAATCTTATAAAAAACATCATGCCGTATGTTTTTTGCGAACCCGCAGGACGCTTTTGAAGCGGTCGCCCCCGCAAGCGCACCGAACAGCAGCGAAAATATTGCCATTATAACAAGTACACCGCCGAATTTTGCGGTTTCGATTACCGAGCATCCGCCCTCAATCTTTTCAATAAGTTTGGCTATAACAAACGGGATTGCACATTCCAGCAGCACTTCACCCACTATGAGTATCGGGGTGAGTACGGATACCGTTCGGTATTCCCTTACGCAGCCCATAAGTTTTTTCACCATTTTTTTCATATATCCTGGCTCCTTTCAATTTTATCAATATCAACCTTAAAATTTTTAAGCAGCCGCTTTAAAAGCGCGGTAAGTTCAGCCTCATCTTTCGGGTTAAGCCCGTTTACAAGTTGTTGCTCCGCATTGCTCATCGCGGTTTCCGTTCTGTCTGTTATATCCCTGCCGCGGTCGGTAAGCACCAAACGCTTATAGCGCTTATCATCGCCGGATTCTTTGGTGATGAATCCGTTCTTCTCTAAATTTGATATTATAGCGCTGATGGTTGACGGGCGAAGCCACATTCTCTGCTCAACATCATTTTGATATGTCGGTTTGTCGCCGCGTTTGGCAATAAACACAAGTACCCGTGACTGCGGTGTGGTAACACCCGTATCCTCCAACTGCTCATTTACTGCGTGAACAAATGAACGCGAAAGAATATTAAGGTAAAAACCGTTTTTCCGTCTTGATTTTTCCAATGAATCACTCCCTCTGAAAATAATGTTATGCATTTTTGTTTATATATTTCGTGCACGAACTATTTTAACACCGTAAATTTTAATTGTCAACCCGAAAAAAACATAAAATTGATTACGGTTGAGGCGGTAATTTGCAGCACTTTTCATATGTTTTCATTTTTTATTTTCCGTAACACCCCTACCGCCGGTTAAAATTGTTGACTTTTTACCTGTATAAAACTATAATTTATTATGTATATCTTTGTAAGCAACATACAGTGTAATTCAAGGGAGGCGGTTTAAATGAAAACAAACATCGAAACAAAATGCATTCAGGGCGGTTATATACCGAAAAACGGCGAGCCGCGCCAAATACCCATTATCCAAAGCACTACTTTTAAGTATGACACAATTGAGGATATGGGCGCACTTTTTGACCTTAAAGCAAGCGGATATTTTTATTCAAGACTGCAAAATCCGACCAACGATTTTGTGGCTGCAAAAATATGCGAACTTGAGGGCGGCACGGCAGCAATGCTTACTTCTTCCGGCCAGGCGGCTAATTTTTTAAGCGTTTTTAACATCGCCTCCTGCGGCGACCATGTAATAGCCTCGTCCGAAATATACGGCGGCACATACAACCTTTTTGCGGTTACAATGAAAAAAATGGGTATTGATTTTACCTTTGTTTCGCCTTCGGCAAGCATTGAGGAACTTAATGCGGCATTTAAAGACAATACCAAAGCCGTATTCGGCGAAACGGTGGCAAATCCGTCGCTTTCGGTTCTTGATATCGAAAAATTTGCGTCCGCCGCGCATGCTCACGGTGTTCCGCTTATAGTGGACAACACATTCGCCACGCCCGTAAACTGCCGCCCGTTTGAATGGGGTGCGGATATTGTAACCCATTCAACCACTAAATATTTAGACGGGCACGGTGCGACAGTGGGCGGCTGCATTGTTGACAGCGGCAAATTTGACTGGACAAAATATCCCGACAAATTTTCGGGATTATGCGAACCTGATGACAGTTACCACGGCGTTGTATACACCGAATCTTTCGGTATAGGCGGCGCATACATAACCAAAGCTACCGCCCAACTTATGCGTGATTTCGGCGCAATACAGTCGCCGCAAAACGCATATTATATCAATTTGGGACTTGAAACCCTTGCCGTAAGAATGGAAAGGCATTGCAAAAACGCCGAAAAAATCGCCCGCTTTTTAAAGGATGATCCGCGCGTTGCGTGGGTGAGTTACCCACGCCTTGAGGGAGATAAAAATCATAACCTTGCAAAAAAATATCTGCCGGACGGCGTTTGCGGCGTTATAAGTTTCGGTGTAAAAGGAGGCAGAGCCGCAGCCGAAAAATTTATGCGCAGCCTTAAACTTATAGCCATTGAAACCCATGTTGCCGACGCAAGAAGCTGCTGCCTGCACCCGGCGTCCACCACCCACAGGCAGATGACCGACGAAGAACTTTTAAACGCAGGCATAAGCGCCGACCTTATACGCGTGTCAATAGGTCTTGAAAATGCCGACGACTTGATAAACGATATTAAAAATGCTCTTTCCGCCGCACGGGCGGACGGCGAATAAGAATCGCAAATTAATAATTTAAAAAGCAATAATTTAAAGGGAGTGCGGAAATGCCGATTAAAATTCCAAACCGACTGCCGGCTTTTAAAACGTTAACCGAAGAAAATATTTTTGTAATGACCGAAACAAGGGCTGTAAAGCAGGATATTCGTCCGCTGCAAATTCTTGTTTTGAATCTTATGCCCACAAAAGTAGACACCGAAACACAGTTGGTACGCTTGCTCGGCAATACGCCCCTACAGGTGGAAATTGAATTTATATACACAAAAAGCCACCGTTCCAAAAACACGCCCATTGAACACCTGTTGGCATTTTATAAAACCTTTGATGAAGTTAAGCACCGCAACTTTGACGGTATGGTGATAACCGGTGCGCCGGTTGAACTTATGCCGTTTGAGGAGGTTGAATATTGGGATGAACTTTGCGAGATAATGGAGTGGTCAAGGTCCCATATCCACAGCACTTTTCATATATGCTGGGGTGCTCAGGCAGCGCTTTATTACCATTACGGCATACCCAAACATACTATGGATAAAAAACTTTTCGGCGTATTTGAACACACCGTTACGCACCCGAATTCCATTCTTTTCAGAGGTACCGACGATGTCTTCTATGTCCCGCATTCCCGACATACCACGGTCAGTGCCGAGGATATAGCGGCGGTGTCGGAACTGAAAATTCTTGCCGCATCGCCTAAGGCAGGCGTTTACGCCGTTTCGACCGACGGCGGCAAACAGATTTTCATAACCGGTCATTCGGAATATGACCGCAACACTCTTTTAAACGAATATCTGCGCGATAAAAGCGCAGGAAAAGACATAGACGTCCCCGAAAATTACTTCCCGGATGACGACCCGTCGCGCGCACCTTGCGTAAGCTGGCGCTCTCACGCGAATTTGCTGTATTCAAACTGGCTTAACTACTTCCTGTACCAGACAACGCCGTACGATTTGAACGAGATAAACAAAGACCAAGTTAAGGGAGATAATCCGGATGTATAAAAAATGGTGTTTTGCCGATGCAGACAAAGAGTATGCAAAAGACCTTGCCGAGGAATGTGATATATCGCCTTTAACCGCGCTTATACTCCTGTCACGCGGGTATACCGAGCCGTTTGAAATAGAGGAATTTATTTCGGATGAAATTATGCTTGACAGTCCGTTCGCCCTTGACGGCATCGGCGAGGCAGCCGCTAAAATAAGGGAATATATCGAGTCGGGCAAAAAGATTGCCGTGTACGGCGACTATGACTGTGACGGTGTTACGGCTACCGTCATAATGTTCCGTTACCTGTGCAGCAAATATGCCGATGTGTTTTATGTAATACCAGACCGTGAAACCGACGGTTACGGACTTAATAAATCAAAAATAGACCTTATTGCAAATATGGGTGCAAAACTAATAATAACGGTCGATAACGGCATAGCCGCAACCGAAGAGGTGGATTATGCAAATTCCCTCGGTATGGAAGTGGTGGTGACCGATCACCACCTGCCTAAAGACGAACTTCCTGCCGCTGCCGCGGTGGTTGACCCCTATATCTGCGGCGGCGACGTGTTTAAGGGGCTTTCGGGCGCAGGAGTTGCATTCAAGGTCATCTGTGCCGTGGAGGACGCTGCCCCTGAAGAACTGATTTATGATTATGCCGACCTTGTTGCGCTCGGTACCGTTGCCGATGTAATGCCGCTTTGCGGCGAAAACAGGTCCTTTGTCCGCGTCGGGCTTGAAATGATAAACGACAGCCCGACTCCGGGAATTGCCGCACTCACCGAATCTGCCGGACTCAGCAGGGGCAATCTTAATTCTACCGATATCGCTTTCGGGATTGCACCGCGCATAAATGCCGCAGGCAGAATGGGCAGTGCCGACCGTGCCGCGCAGCTTCTCCTTACTAACGATAAGGATGAAGCCATCCGCTTAGCGGAGGAAATCTGCGCCGCAAACACGCAGCGCCGTAATACCGAGCAGCAGATATTCGGCGAGGCGTGCGTTACCATAGAACGCGGGTTGATGCAGTACGATAAGGTTATAGTCGTCGGCGGTGAAGGCTGGCACCCCGGCGTCGTCGGAATAGTCGCTGCAAAACTTACCGAAAAATACGGCAGACCCTGCATAGTATTAAGCGGCGACGGCGATGTGTATCACGGTTCGGGCAGAAGTATAGAAGGCTTTTCATTGTTTGACGCACTTGCATTTGCCGCCGAAACCACCGAGAAATTCGGCGGCCACAGTATGGCGGCGGGCGTTACGCTGAAACGTGAGAACATCTCCGCCTTCAGGAATAAAATTAACGGGTTTGCAAGCCTTTGCGAAATGCCGTTCCCCGAACTGCATATCGACTGTAAATTAAAACCGACCGCCCTCTCGCTTGAAATAGCAAATGAAATATCGTCACTTGAACCGTTCGGTACCGGTAATCCGGTGCCTTTGTTTGCCGTTATGAATGTCAGGCTTACGGAAATAAACGCCATAGGCGGAGGTAAGCACCTGCGGCTCGGTTTCGAAAGGGACGGCGTCCGTTTCACGGCGTTGCTTTTCGGCTGTTCAGCGGACGTGTTTCCGTATTTTATAAACAGTATGCTTGATATTGTCGTAACATTGGAGGAAAATGTTTTTAACGGTAACGTCGGCGTTTCGGTTAAAATAAAAGATATAAGACCGAGCGATGCCGACCAAAAAGAAACCGAAAACCAGATAAGACTGTATGAGAGATATAAACGGGGCGAAACAACCGGGGAGGATGCAGCCGCGCTGCTGCCGGACCGCGCACAGCTCGGTATGGTATATAACGCCGTAAGGACGTTTTCTCCCATAAACAGCGACCGTCTCGCGGCGCTGCTTAATAAAAAAATACCGTATGCTATGGCGATGGTCTGCACCGAAATATTGGGCGAACTCGGCTTTTTGCAAAGCACCGCGTCCGGCGGACGCCGTGCCTATTCGGTAATGCCGTCGGCTCCGAAAAACGATATGAATAATTCTTTGGTGCTTGCAAAACTAAAGAAAAAGGCAGGTGTAAAATAATGGACGCAACAGTAGAAAACTGCCGCGAAAAAATAACGGAACTGTTGGATGAACAAAAAGGAAATTATGACCGTGACGGAATTATGCGCGCGCTGGATCTGTGCTATACCGCACATAACGGGCAGAAACGCCTGTCGGGCGAGCCGTACTTTTTACACCCGTTTTCGGTTGCTTGTATAATAATAAAAATGGGCCTTGACAGCGAGGCTATCGAGGCGGCTCTGCTGCACGATGTAATAGAAGATACCGAGATCACGCCCGAAACTATCAATAAACAGTTCGGTAAAGAGGTTGCGATGCTGGTGGACGGGGTTACAAAACTCGGTAAAATACCCTACTCCACGCACGAGCAGCAGCAGGCGGAAAATGTGCGTAAAATGTTTATTGCAATGGCGGAGGATATCCGCGTTATAATAATCAAATTGGCAGACCGACTGCATAATATGCGTACAATCGACTTTATGCCCGAGCAAAAGCGCCGCGACAAATCACGTGAAACGCTTGAAATATACGCCCCCATTGCACACCGCTTAGGTATACGCGCGGTGAAAGAGGAACTTGAGGACTTGGCAATTGCCCACCTTGACCCCGTAGCCTATAAGGAGATCGAGAACCTGCTTGCTTCCAAAAAGACTTACCGCGAGCAATTTCTTAAGGATATTCAGGAACGTATCCGCCGCCGCGTGACCGAATTTGTTCCCGACATTTATATAGAGGGGCGCGTTAAATCTATACACGGGATATACCGCAAAATGTATATCCAGGGCAAAGCTTTTGATGAAATATATGATATCTATGCCGTGCGTATAATAACCGACACGGTCAATAACTGCTATAATATTCTGGGCGTTATGCACGATATGTTCCGCCCGATTCCCGGCAGATTTAAAGATTATATCTCAACCCCTAAGCCGAATATGTACCAGTCGCTTCATACAACCGTAATAGGCAGGGAAGGCGTACCGTTTGAAATACAGATAAGAACATGGGATATGCACCACACGGCTGAATACGGTATAGCCGCGCACTGGAAATATAAAGAGGGCATAAACAGGAACGACGCCAAACTTGAAGAACGCCTTAAATGGATACGCCAGATACTTGAAAGCCAAAAGGATGCCGAGGGTGACGACGATATCGTACAAACCATTAAAACCGACCTGAACCAGGAGGACGTCTTTGCCGTAACCCCGAAAGGCGACGTTATAAACCTGCCGGCAGGTTCAACCGTTATCGACTTTGCCTACGCCATACACAGCGCCGTCGGCGCAAAGATGGTCGGTGCAAAGGCGGACGGTAAGATAGTCCAACTTAACCACGTTATTAAAACCGGCGAAATAATAGAAATACTTACAACCCAGCAGCAGGGTCACGGTCCGAGCCGCGACTGGATGACTATTGCCAAAACAAGTCAGGCGCGCAGCAAAATACGCGCATGGTTTAAAAAGGAACGCCGCCCCGAAAATATCGAAAACGGCAAAGCGGAACTCGACCGCGAATTTTCAAGGAACCGCATCCGCCTGACCGATGATGAATATAAGGACTTCGTGCTTGAAATAGCAAAACGCCAGCGTTTTGAAACGGCGGACGATTTCTATGCCGCGATAGGTTACGGCGGCATATCCCTTACCAAAATTATGGCGCGCGTTAAAGAGGAATACCTGAACCGCAAAAAAGCGGAGGAGGCTGTAAACCCCGACAGTTATATAACCGAACATCACGGCACCAAGTCGCAGGACGGCGTTATAGTTGAGGGTGTGGATAACTGCCTTATCAAACTTTCGCGCTGCTGCGCGCCTCTGCCTGGCGACCCGATAATCGGCTTTATAACCCGCGGTCACGGCGTTTCTATCCATAAAAGGGACTGCAACAACGTCCCCCGTAATTTGCAGGACTGCGAAGAACCCGAACGCTGGATTCCCGCATATTGGGACAGACAGCACAGCAAACGCTTTAAGTCCACATTAACGATAATTGCCGACGACAGGGACGGTCTGGTAGCGGATATAACTATGCTTCTTGCGAATATGAGGGTGAATATGCACCGCTTCAACGCGCGCGAACTTAAAGGCGGCAATGCCGAAATAACCGTCACCGTAAGTATTGAAAGTATTGAACATCTGCACACGATCTGCTCAAAACTTGAAAAGATAAACGGCGTTTTTTCGGTCGACAGAAGAAATCAGTAAAGAGGCGATACCGTGCAAATAATAATACAAAGAGTGGATTCCGCAGCCGTAACGGTAGAAAACAGCGTCTGCGGAAAGATAGGTAAGGGCTTGTTTATACTTGTGGGCGTGTTTTCGGACGACACGGAAGCGGACGCGGAAATATTAGCACAAAAAGCGGCTAAACTGCGCGTGTTCTGCGATAAAAACGATAAAATGAACCTTTCCTTGCTTGATATGGGGTATGACGCGCTGGCAGTGTCTAATTTTACGCTCTGCGCCGATACCAAAAAGGGAAACCGCCCGTCTTATATCAACGCTATGGAACCGCAAAAAGCGGATCGCTTGTATAATTATTTTATGGATAGGCTTCGGGCGGCAGGTGTAAAACGCGTTGAGCACGGCGTTTTCGGCGCGGAAATGTTTATAGAAACCCATTTGAACGGTCCAATAACCGTTACGCTTGACAGCAGAATGTGGAGGAAATAAAATGGATATCGAAGTTTACAGCGTGGGCATGTTACATTCAAACAGTTATGTGATTACAGAGGGCGAAGCCGCCGTTATGATCGACTGCGGCGCGCCGCTGCCCTCGCTTGATAAAAGGATTGCGGAACTCGGCAAAAAATTAAAGGCAATATTGCTTACTCACGGTCACTGCGACCATATCTCGGCGCTTGGGCATTATGCGGAACTTTGCGGAAACAGCGGGGTTTGCGCCGTTATTCATCCCGCCGATGCACCGGCGCTCTCCGATCCCGATTTCGGGCTTAATTCCAAATACGGCAGGTTTTACCCCTTTACCGAGTATAAGGGCAAAACCGTAACGGTGCAGGACGGGGATAACCTCTCGTTCGGCAATATAAATATTTCGGTAATCCATACCCCCGGCCATACAAAAGGCTCGGTCTGCTATTTAATAGGCGACCGTCTTTTCAGCGGCGATACCCTGTTTAAGGAGTCGGTAGGCAGAACCGACCTGCCCGGCGGCAACGGCGAACAGATGATATCTTCGCTTAAAAGACTTGCGGAACTTGACGGTAATATTACCGTTTTACCCGGTCACGGCGAAAAAACGACGATCGGATACGAAAAACAGAACAACCCGTATATCGGCTATGCGGGAATTTAGAAAGCGGAAACTATGTATTTTTCAATAATCGGGCACGATTTTAAATATGAACTTGAAAAGGTCGCAAGGCTTTTTCTGCCGTTTATGAAATTCAGTTTTATAAGCGAAATGCCGCCGTCGGACTGCGACGCGGTGCTTACGGTGCTGGCAAAAGACGGCGGACTTTTAAAAGCGGAGGTATCGCTTTCGGCGGGCGGAAAACGCACCGAAAGATCGGAAACGCTGCCTGCCGCGGCAACCGAAAGAGAAACCGAATTATGCCTTGCAAGACTCTTGTACGAACTTTTTGCCGATGTTACGGGCTACCGTCCCCCTTGGGGAATACTGACGGGTATCCGCCCTGCGAGACTCTTGTCCCGAATGAGGGCGGAATACGGCACGGCGGAAGCCGACCGACTTTTCAGTTCTCAAATGCTTGTTAGCGAGCGTAAAGCGGCGCTTTGCTCCGCCTGCCTCAGCCGAGAAGAAAAAATTATAGACGCATCCCTGCCGCGCGCTTTCAGTTTATATATTTCGGTGCCGTTTTGCCCGTCACGCTGCAAATACTGTTCCTTTGTTTCCCATTCGGTAGAAAGCGCCGAAAAACTTATACCGCAGTATGTCGAACTGCTTATACGCGAACTTGAATACACCGCCTCGGCGGCAAAGGAACTGGGGCTGACGCTGCAAACAGCTTACATAGGCGGCGGAACACCCACCACACTGTCGGCTGAGCAACTCTCTGCCGTTATGGATACCGTTACAAGCAGGTTTGATACTTCGCACCTTGCCGAATTTACGGTAGAAGCAGGCAGACCCGACACGGTAACAAGGGAAAAACTGCGCGCAATAAAACGGTGCGGCGCAACCCGTATAAGCATAAATCCGCAAACAATGAATGACGAAGTGCTGCGCCTTGCAGGCAGAAAGCACACCGCCGCAATGACGGTTGACGCCTTTAATCTCGCCCGTGCCGAAGGGCATAATAATATCAATACCGACCTTATAGCGGGGCTTGACGGCGATACGCCCGAAAGTTTCAACGATACGCTTACAAAAGTTCTGGAACTCGACCCCGAAAATGTTACCGTACATACGCTGTCGGTAAAACGGGCGTCGGGACTTAGTAAACAGGGTAAAGTGTTTGACCTTTCGGCAGGTGAAACCGTGGGTAAAATGACGGACAGCGCCTACGACAGATTGACAGCGGCGGGCATATTGCCGTATTATATGTACAGGCAGGGCAAAACCGTGGGCAATCTTGAAAATGTCGGCTACGCCAAACCGGGGTATGAGGGGCTTTATAACGTCTATATTATGGACGAAACCCATACCATACTTGCCTGCGGCGCGTCGGCGGTTACCAAGTTGCGCCGGCCGAACGGCGACAGTATTGAACGGATATTCAATTATAAATACCCGTATGAATATATAAGTCGATTTAATGTCGCCATAGAGCGAAAATCACAAATATCCGAATTTTATAAAAAATTCGATGCGGAATCAGATTAACAATTTGTTGTTGAATTGTTAAAATATAAACTGTATAATAGCATTATACGAAAGGATGGTATTTATGAAAATTTTCGATGAAGCATTTGACAAAGCAAAGGACACATTTGAAGTTTTGGGCGATAAAACCAACGAGGTTATCTCGGTAGGAAAACTGAAAATGAAGGCTCGCAGCCTTTCGGTTAAACTTGCCGCGGACTATGAACAGCTCGGCCGCCTGCATTATGCCGTTTTGGGCGGTGCGGAAGTTGACGAAGCAGCCGAAGCGGAACTTAAAGCCGCAATATCGGAAAAAGAAAGCGGAATTGCCGAACTTAAAAAAGAAATCGCAAAACAGCAAAACGGCAAAGTGTGTGCAAAATGCGGCAAAATAAATTGCAGCGACGCGTCATATTGCAACGGCTGCGGTGAATCGCTTAAATAAGGGAATTTAAATAATGGAAAATCAGAACAGAAAGCAGCAGGGCTTTTTGCAAGGTGCCGCTATACTTGTGCTGTCAACCGTGATTGTCAAGATCATCGGCGCGATATTCAAAATTCCCCTTTCAAACCTTATAGGCGATTTGGGGTTCGGATATTTTTCGTCGGCGTACGATTTGTTTTTGCCGATATATTCGCTCTCTATGGCGGGTCTGCCGATAGCCGTTTCCCGTATGGTGGCTGAAAATATAGCCAAGAAAAAATACAGGGAGGCTCGCAAGACCTTCTCGGTAGCAAAAAGGGCATTCCGGGTCACGGGGCTTTGCGGATTTGCCATAATGCTGCTGGCAATATATCCGTTTCTGATTATAACGGGCTCTGACAGGCACAGCGTTTACAGTATGCTGGCAATCGCCCCCGCACTCATTTTCTGCTGCATAATGTCGGCTTACCGCGGATATTATGAGGGGCTGCGGAATATGTACCCCACCGCCGTTTCCGATATTATCGAGGCGCTCGGAAAATTGATAATAGGTTACGGCTTTGCATACGCTTTTCTTAAAATCACCGGCAGCGTTGCGTTTGCCGCCGCCGGCGCAATGCTCGGCATAACTATCGGAACGGCGCTCGGCGCATTGTATCTTTATATTCACGACCGCCGCAAGGGCGATATGATAACCGAGGAGGAATTGCTGCTTTCTCCCGAGCCGGACAGCGGAAGATACATTTTAAAATGCCTTGTGACAATTGCGGTACCGGTCGTTATCAGTTCGCTTACTACCAACATTACAAGCCTTATTGATGTAACTATGGTAAAAGCGCAGTTAAGCCATATTATGAAGACCGACGGTAACGTAATTCGCGATATGTATGCCGCGTCAATTAAGGATTATAACGCCGGCGTTAAGGCTGCCGATATGTTAAAAGACAGCGATATGCCCACGTTCCTGTACGGCGTAAGAAGCAAAGCCTTCACGCTTTATAACCTTATGCCCACAATAACGTCGGTTTTGGGCGTCGGCGCTATCCCGGTGCTTACAACCGCGTGGGTTGAAAAAAACCGTGATGATATAAAGAAAAATATCGAGATAATTTTAAAGACCACCGCCGTCATAGCAATGCCTGTAGGTTTCGGACTTATCGCACTGTCGGACGGTATTATGGGGCTTTTGTATACAAGCGTCGCGTCGGTTGAAATAGGCGGAAAAATGCTTCGCCTGCTTGGTGTAGCAACAATATTTGCAGGTTTTACCGTTCCGCTTACAAGTATGCTGCAGGCAATAGGCAAGCAGACCGTTCCGGTTAAAAATATCGCCGTCGGTGCCTGCCTTAAAATCCTTGTAAACTTTATTTTCGTGGGCGTACCTCAAATAAACATAATCGGCGCACCGATAGGGACAATTTGCTGTTACGGATATATTTCCATAGCAAACTTTGTCTGCCTTGTAAAATATTCGGGCGTCATGCCTGCGCTTAAAAAGACTTTGGCGGTACCCCTGCTTTCGGGCGTGCTTTGCGGGGCGGGCGCCTTTTTATGCAACGCGGTGCTCTCAAAATTCACTTCGGGCGGCAGACTTACTACCCTTTTTTCAATTGTAGTTGCCGCCGTAATCTACCTTTTTTCACTGATAATTTTCAAATGTATTGAAAAAAATGATATATTATCCCTGCCAAAAGGAGAAAAATTTGCAAAAGTACTTGAAAAATTGAAAATAATAAGGTAAAATAATATCAGTTATCAGAATTAGCAACTTTTTTTGATATTTTGATTTCATTTTGTACAAGTTGTTGATAGTGATACAAAAAACGGCTATAAGCCTTAAAAAAATCAGGAGGTTGTTCAAATGAACAAGACAGAACTTATTGCAGCAGTTGCAGAAAAAGCAAATTTAAGCAAAAAGGATGCCGACGCAGCGGTTAACGCCGTTATCGAGTCGATCACAGACGGCCTTAAAGGCGGCGAGAAGATTCAACTTATCGGTTTCGGTACTTTTGAAGTTCGCGAGCGTCCGGAAAGAACCGGCAGAAACCCCCAGACTAAAGCAACTATAACAATTCCGGCAACAAAGGTTCCTGCTTTCAAAGCAGGTCAGGCTCTTAAAAACGCTGTTAAATAATTAAACGGCAATTAATTCTGAGCAAACCCGACTCCGGCGAACCCTTTAGGGTGCGCCGGAGTTTACTTTTTTAATTTTAACCGCCTGAAATAAAGGTATAGGGAGAAGTGTTATGAGACTGGATAAATATTTGAAGATTTCGCGTATAATCAAAAGGCGAACCGTTGCAAACGAAGCGTGCGACGCAGGGCGCGTAAAGGTGAACGGGAAAACGGCGCGCGCGTCTTATGATGTAAAATGCGGCGACGTTATAACGATATCATTCGGCTCGCGAACAGTAAGCGCAGAGGTTTTAAGCGTTAACGAATATGCCAAAAAGGATGACGCCGCACTGATGTACCGCCTGACCGAACAGACCGATATCAACTGATACTTTTAAGTATCAACCGTGCGTTTTTTCGGCTTGGCAGCGGACCTGCTTTAACTGTTATAAGTCATAAATTCACCCTTTTCATCATATTTATTAGCATAAAAATATAACGGCTGTAAACAGGGGTAAGTTAAGCAGAGGGTAAAAGAACCCCGTACGGTTTTGTTCTGCCCGGCTTAGGTACGGCGCACTTCCGCGTTCGCGACTGCCGCCGCGAACATTTCCGCGCGCCCGATTTCCGATACCCGTCCGGAAGCCGTTTTACAGGGGTGCCGAGGTATGACAGAAAATAACCGTGAAACCAACCGTCCGCAGACCATTAACAATACGATCGTGCTCAAAAACCGCGAACTGCTTGACATAAGCGGCGTTAACGAGGTCATCGGCTTTGACGATAACACCGTTACTATGAAGTGTGACCTCGGCGAACTTACCGTGCGCGGCTCAAAACTTCATATAAACAACTATGACCTTAAAACCGCAGACCTGTCGCTTTCCGGCAGAATAACCGCCGTATATTACAGCGATACCGTAAAACGCGACGCATCATTTTTGAAAAGGATATTCAAATGAACGATGTAATTTTGCCGGCGCAGATCATTGCGTTTTTAATGTCGGTACTTTACGGTGCGGCGCTATGTATATTGTATGACGTTATGCGCCTTATGCACCGTAAAGGCGTGCGCTCGACTGTCGCGGTGTTTTTTCTTGATATATTGTTTTGGCTGGCTGCGGCGGCAGCTACATTCAGCCTGGCTTTGCTTTATGCCGCCTGTCATATGCGGTTTTACCTTGTCGCAGGCGAACTTATCGGGTTTGTGATTTTCAGGCTGCTGTTGTCCGACGTCTTTCTGAAAATTGCCGAGGGTGTTGTAAGCGTTGCGATGTTTGCCGCGAACCTTGTCCTAAAACCTTTAAAATATCTTGCCGGGTTGCTTGAAACTGCGGCGGTGTCGGCGTTTCGCCGCGCCGCTGCCGTTTTTAGCCGACTTTTTTTGTCGGTTTTGAAAAAAATTAAAAAAAGTCACGTATTTAGCGCAAAAAATGCTTGAAACCGCTTGCCAACCTGTTGTATAATACTTTAAAGCGTATAAAAATGGGGTGTCAACAGTGAAAAATACCTCTAAAAGGAAAAAAAGCATATTACTGCGCGTGGTTCTTTTGGGCTTTTCTGTCTATATTATGATCACTGCCGGAAGTTTGCAGGTAGACCTTATCAAAAGCCGCAAGGAACTGGAGGAACGCACCAAGGCAAAGGACGAACTCCGTATAAGTGTTGCCGAGTTGACCGATTTGCTTGAAAGCGGAACGGAAAAAGATTTTATCGAACGTGCCGCCCGCGAAAAATTAAATTACGCTTTTCCCGACGAAACGGTTTTTGAAGATCAATCGGGGAAATGATAAACCACAGGAGGATAATATTCTTTTATGCAATTGACAGTCGGCCAGATTTTAGACGGAAAAGTTACGGGGATAACCAAATTCGGCGCGTTTGTAGACGTAGGTGAGGGCAAAAACGGTATGGTACATATATCGGAGGTTGCCCAGACCTATGTAAACGATATTAACGACCACCTGAAAGTGGGCGATGCCGTAAAGGTTAAAGTCCTTACTATAGGGGAGGACGGCAAGGTAAGTTTAAGCATTAAAAGGGCAATGGAACCGCCCAAAAAGCCTGCTTTTCAACGTAAACCGCGCGAGGGCGCTAAGCCCGAAAACGGAGGCAGCCGCCAACCCAAAAAAACCGAGCCGGTAGACCCGTTTGAGGCAATGATGGCTAAATTCAAACAAACAAGCGACGAAAAGTTTTCGGATCTTAAAAGAAAAAACCCCGAAATCCGCCGTACAAAACGCGGTTCGGGAATGAGATGAATATAATATAAACAAAAACACGCTCGGCGCACAACGGTGCCGGGCGTGTTATCAAGTTTGGGGTCAAAGCCTGCGGTACGGCAGGCTTTATGCTTTAAAAGCCTGAACAACGAAACGGCGGAAACCTGTTGACAGATTATGCTTTAAAATTATGTCCGCAATCGTGGCAATAAAAAATTCTTTTATTGCCGGAAAACCATTTTCTGCTTTGCCAAACATAACCCTTCCCGCCGGATTTTTTGATTATTGCCATCCACCAATCATAGCAAATAAAAATCATAAAGCCAATCATCCATTTAATTAAAACCCAAAAAATGTATATCCAACCTAAAAGTATTGTCCAAAGGCAGCCGTGTTTGCTCCGCTCATTTGAAAGTTGTACACGATTGCCGCCGCACTTTGGGCATTGTTTGTTTATTGCCATTTTTTGTCCCTCCGAAATACGTTATATGTTTTATCTTATTTTATACTACTTTATACGATTTGTCAATATTTTATCTTATTTAGTTTATAATGTAAAATAAGAGGTGGGAATATGAAGCCGTTAAAAGAGAAAATCAGCATTACGATTGACAGTAACATTTTGGAAAAAATAAAAATCAAAGCTGAAGATGACGACCGTTCCCTTTCTCAATATATCAATCTTGTATTGAAGGAATATTTGAAAAAAGAAAATGAAACCGTGTGAATAAAAAATACTTTTGCTTGGGAAAACCCGCAGCAAAAGTATTTTTGGTTTCAGGGAGCAATTTAAAAAAACCAGTGAAAAAGACTTAGCAAAGCCTATCCGGCTTTAAAAGGTGATCCGGTTGCCGATGCGCGTTCGGCTTCGTACTCTTTCGGCATTTTATCTATACCCACCGCAACCTTGTGCGGTATCGGTTTCCATTCAACCTTACTGAAACAGGCAATTATCAAACTTATTTTCCCGATAATATCAAAAAGCGGGAAGGTAAGGCAATAAAACATTTTTTTGAAAACATTGAATTTTTTAATCCTGCGGTATTCAATTATATAAATATATACCGCGACTATTACGGTTTTAAGGTATGATATCGTAAAATATCCGACTACGGTGTAAAGCGTAAGCATACCCACCGCCGCCCAGCCGTGCAGGCGGAAACTGATGTTGAACCAAGTGAAAATATTTTTAAGCAGGGACGGCGCCAAAAAAGTGGTTACCGTCATAAGGCCGCAAAGCACAAGAACCGAGCGCAAAATCAATATCAGTATTCGTTTAAAGAAACTTATAAGCGCTCTCGGGTAAACTATCGAGAGCATATCAAAACTCATAAACCGCAGTTTAAGCCGTGCAAAAAATCCGTCGTTACACAGCCCCTTTTTGGGCATAACGGTGTTTTTAAGAAGTTTACCGCCCGATTCGGCAAGCGCCTGAATGTGGCCTTTCGCCCAGCGTATGCGCTGCCGCAGCGCTATGTGCAGGTCGGTCGGCTGTTCGTCGTAAAATTCGGCTGCGTGATTGTAAGATATTTTGTATCCGTTTGTGACCGCGTCGGCGCAAAAGGCACGGTCTTCGGTAAGGCTTGTGTAATTCCACCCGTCCTTTACTATTTCGGCGGCAAACATAAATCCCGTACCCTGTATTCGGTGTGCAAGGTGTAAAAGCGACCTCGCACGCCCTTCGGCTCTTGCGGTTCTGAGCCAATGTATGCCGTATGACGCGGCTATCCAGTTATCGTCAAAATTTTTGGTGTTGCGGTATGATGTTACAATCTTTTCGCCGGCGTCAAACGCCTCGTTCATACGCGAAATGTAGTCATTTTTAAGCAGATTGTCCGCGTCAAAAATAAAAAACGCTTCAAAGGCATCGTCGCCGTAGTCACGCTTGATACATTCAACTAAGAATTGAAGCGCAAAACCCTTTGTACGGTGTGCCGTGTCATACCGTTCATAGCATACCGCGCCGCCCTGCCGCGCTATTTCTGCGGTGCGGTCGGTGCAGTTATCGGCAACTACGAAAACCGTTACAATTTCTTTCGGATAATCCTGTTCCGCCAGACTTTCAAGCAGTTTGGCTATAACCGCTTCTTCGTTTCTTGCCGCTATCATAACGGCGTAGCGGTGCTGCCGCCGCGCGGTCGGGAATTTGCGGGTCGCAAATAAACCGATTACTGCATAAATTATTTTATAATACAAAAGATAGGTTACGGCGGATGAAATGTAACCTAACCCTTTTACGATAACGTCTTTAAATATGAATTTTAATGTGTTCATAATATCTCCCATCGAATCCAATACAAGACTGACACAAAATATTTTACAACATACGGCAATGATAGTCAACAATAATAATTTTTAAATATATCTTTAATAACAGGAATATTTTTACGCTCATTGACACATTTTAATTATTAGGACTTGACAAAGCCCGAAATAAGATTTATAATCTTAAGTACAGTATTTATGATTTAGTTGGAGGATTGGCATTATGAAAAAGATTTTATGTGTTGCTATTGCAATAGTACTGGCAGTTGCGGTTTTCGCAGTACCGGTTTCTGCCGCTACCCCGAGAGAGAAAGTTGCGTCTGCTGTAAAGGCGGCTATTCCGAAAGGATATAATGATCTTTTTGTTGCATCTGTTGACAATATTTTGAATCAGGTTGAAGTAACCGAAGATCAGGCTGCGCAGGTTATCGCCATAATTGACGAGACCAAGGCAAAAATTCCGGACAGAGGTCACTCGATTCATCAATATCCGGATGAAGAAATGGCATACGCAACCGAGCAGTTCGGCAAAGCGTGCGCAGTTCTTAACATAACTTACAAGATTGTCGCTAAAAAAGGCGCTATCCATGTGGGCGATATTGTTTGCGAACTTTACTACAACAATACCCTTATAGGTGTTCTTGACGGTGATATCGGTGTAAAGAAAACAGGTGCCGATATGTCAAATACCGTTTCGGCTCTTGCAATTGCCGGCGGTGCGGTTCTTATGGCTGCCGCTGCGTTGTTTGTTTTCAAAAAGTCCGCAACTGTAGAGGCGTAATTTAAGATTGCAAAATAAAAACAATAAAACCAAGGGGATAAAGCGCTTTGTTCTCTTGGTTTTTCCTTTTGTACTGATATTTGCTTCGTTACTTTTAATATCGTTCGGCGCAATTCGACTGGCAGCGGACAGCCCGTTGATAAGCGCATTTTTAGTTCCTCAAGAGTCACAAAACAGTACCGAAAGCAAACCCGATACAAGCAAGGAAACAGAACAGGAAGACGCCTTCCCCTCAATTTCTTACGGCAGCAATTGGGCTACTTTAAATGTTGAAGGATGGACAAAAAATACCGACATTCCCGTGTATTTCGGCGATGAGGACAACATTTTGTCGAAAGGGGCGGGCATGTGGATAGGCTCAAGATTTTGCGGTCAAAACGGGAAGACGGTACTCTCTGCCCATGTGACTACCGATTTTTACGAACTTGAAACCACACCCGTAGGCGCAATTGTTACGGTAAATACCGTATACGGAGATTACACTTACCGCGTGCGTGAAGTTAAAGTGTTTGACTGTACGGACGGCTCATTAATAGCCCCTGAAGACGGCAAAGATGTTTTGGTTATGTACACCTGCTACCCGCGCTCGGTAGGGATACGCTACACTCCGACCCGTTGCGCCCTGATATGTGATAAAGAAAGCGGAAAGGAATGGCCCGGCTATGGCGCAGACTGATAAAAACTCCTTTAAAAAGGTTGCCGGCATTGTATCCGTCTGCCTTTTTGCGGTTTGTCTTTTGGCAACGCTCGGTTCGGTTATTTGCGCCGAAACGATTTGCGACAAAGACTTTTACAAAAACGCACTTTGCAGCGATGATTATGCCGATAAAATCTATACCGAACTTAAAATCGCAGCCGAGATAAAAACATATATTTATACCGTACCTGCCGAAATTGCGGACAAACTTTTTACAAAAGAGGAGGTAGCGGCAGACTGTGCGAAATATGCCGAATACCTTTACAATTCCGCAGTTTCGGGCAATACCGAACCGATGACAGTCGAATTTGACGCCGACAATGCTCGCCGAATACTCAGCGAATATATCGCTTCTGGAGGTTCGGAAATATTGAAACCCGAAGATGTTGACGAGTATATTATACCCGAACTGCAGGAACT
Organism: Agathobacter sp.; assembly: GCA_963656085.1. Lineage (GTDB taxonomy): Bacteria > Bacillota > Clostridia > Oscillospirales > Acutalibacteraceae > CAVALG01. Next base: position 9,152 of record CAVKHV010000012.1, on the reverse strand, counting down.
GTATAATACAAAAATAAATGCCGTCACGATTACAAAGGTTCATTCCCTGTTCAATAAAGCGCTTAAGCCGGCATATATTCTGCGCCGCGGATTTGCGGTGCTTGCGCTGTTGACCACGGCGTTTTTCACCCTCTCGGTCTATTTTGGACTGAGTAATATCAAAAAAAGGTTTTACTCCCTGTCCGGGGTTGCGTTCTGCGTTTCTTCGGCTGTTTTTGCGCCGCTTTTAATAACCGAGCGGTTTGACCTGCCGTCACGGCTTCCGCTCGGCAATTCGCCGCTTAAATACCTTGCCGATTCGATTATTTATTCCTTTACGGGAAAAGCGCTTATCATAAGCGAAGTTGCCCTTGCAATTTCGCTTGCCTGCCTAATTGCGGCAGCTGCAGTAAGGGCGTTTGCAATGCGAAAATGCGATAAATCCGCCGAAACGGATAATGCCGCCGCACCGACGGGCGGCACCGGAGACCGTGACGAATAATTAAAATCATAAAAAACAAGAAACACAAAATCGGTACCGCTGCCGCGGTGCCGATTTTTTATGCCGAATTTCGGGTAAAACTCTGTTTTGACATATTTTGACCGTCCTCCCCCCGTATAATAAAAAGCGCATATGGAATTGAATAGGATGGGGGATAAACAAAACGGTGGTGTAAAATATGTTTGCGAAACTGAAGGAATATAATTTTAAAGAGAAAGTACGGCTCGGGAAAGCGGCAGCAGCGACAGTTTTCCAGATTATTGCGGTATTGCTCGGATTTTTTCTTGCACGGGCACGTTTGCCGGCGGACATTTATCCGCTCGGTGTGGGGTTTGCGGCAGGGATGCCGCTTGAATTTTCGGCAGCGGCGGCAATCGGTGCTTTTGCGGGATACATCCCCGCGCTCAGCGGCAACGCTTTTTCTTACATAGCGGCGGTATTTGCGGTAACATCGGTGAAATTTTTGCTTGGCGGCGGTCGCCGCTCTGCCAACCCGATTTCCCTGTTTCTTATCACATCTGTTTTTTTGGCTGTTTGCCGTTGCTTTGCAGCGGCAGGCGTTAAAAACTATATGCTTGCCGCCGCAGAGGGAATTATTGCAGGTGGCTACGCTTATTTTGCGGCGCGTTCCGCAAAACTCGAACTCATCGGAGGTTACGGTACTACTGCAGACGAAATCAGCTGCCTTATAGTATCGGTTTGTATAACGCTTACGGGGCTTTACCCCGTAACGGTGGGCAATGCCTCGGTCGGTCGGGTGCTGAGCGTGATTTTCATTCTTTTTGTTACAAGAATACGCAATTCCGCCATCGGTGCCGTGTGCGGTACTGCGGTCGGACTTTGTATGGTTTTGGCGGGCGGGGATGTGCACGCCGCTGCGCTTACGGCGATAGCGGGATGTCTGTGCGGCGTTTTCTCGGCTCAATATAAAATAGTGGAGGCCGCCGTTTTTTCCGCCGTGATGTGCGTCTATGTTATATTTAAAAACGCCGCGTCCGATTCGGTCGCGTTACTGCTTGAATCGGTAATAGGCGGCGCAATTTTCACATTCCTGCCTGATTGCATTTCGGTAAAAATAAATTCGGCGGTATCGGGCAAGGCGAATATTGAAAATTTTGACGGATTGAGAAAACTGATTGTTCAGCGGCTCGGGCACGCTTCCGTTGCACTGCGCGATGTTTGCGAAACGGTTGAAACGGTTTCCGGACGGCTGAGCGAATTTAACACCCCCGATTTTGAAAAGGTGCTGTCCCTTGTTGAAAGGGACGCCTGCCGCGGCTGCTCATTCAGAATAAATTGTTGGGAAACACGACGCAAAGAAACGGTTGACGCTATGATTGCCTTTTCCGTGTCTGCAAAACGCGGGGAACCGCTCTCGATTGCAGATATACCTATCGGATTTGCCGAAAGATGTTTAAGGCTTGAGTGGGTCGAAACGGCATTTTCCGACCATTATGCCGATTTTTGCGGAAAAATGGCGGCAGAGCAGCGAATCGTGGAGATGCGTGAGGTTGTGTCCGACCAGTTTAACGGCATTTCCGATATGCTCGCCGACCTGGCGGATGAGTTTAAAAATTCGGAAAAATTTGACAACGAGACCGCGATTAAGATATCAAGCGGACTTAAATCACTTGATATGCGCGTGGCGGACTGCGGCTGCTGTATTGATAAATTCGGCAGAATGTTTGTTGAAATAAAATTAAGCAAAGAACCGGCGCTGCCGTTTAACCGTTTGCGTGTTCTTAACCTTCTTGAAGATATATGCGGCAGAAGGTTTGAGCCGCCGAGCATTATGAAGACCGGGGGCGAGGTCTATGTCAATGTTACCGAAAAGGCGAATTATACCGTTGAGTATGCCGTAAGCAGTTACAATTGCAACAATAACGTTATGTGCGGTGACGCTACCGAATGTTTCTTTGACGGCAGGGGCAGATTTTATATGCTGCTGTGCGACGGTATGGGTAACGGCGGCAGGGCGGCGGTTGACGGGGCAATGGCGGCAGGGCTTATGTCGAGACTTTTAAAATCGGGATTCGGGTATGAGTGCTCCTTAAAAATTATCAACTCGGCTATGATATTCAAATCAACCGACGAGTCGCTTTCAACCGTGGATATAGCCTGTGTAGACCTATTTACCGGGCAGACCGATTTATATAAAGCCGGCGCTGCGCCGACCCTTGTGCGGCGAAACGGAAGAACCGGCAAGGCGGAATGCCATTCGCTGCCGATAGGGATATTGCGCGATGTGAATTTCGATACCGCCGGAGTTACGCTTAAAGAGGATGATATTGTGCTGCTGATGTCGGACGGCGCGACCGGCGACGGAACCGACTGGATATGCGCGGAACTTGAATCGTGGGGCGACGGTTCCGCGAAACAGTTGTCCGACCATATAATTTCCTGCGCCAGGCGCCGCCGCTGCGACGGGCACGAGGATGACATAACCGTTATATCTGCAATATTGCAAAAAGCGGTGTGATACGGATGCTAAAGCCGCCTGCCAAAATAAATTTCGGCAGACGGCTGTTCTTACTTTCGGATAAATTATTTGTTTTCGGCGACTATTGCGCTTACAACCTGCGGCGGCGCTTCCTCATATCTTGTGAAGGTGAATACAAATGACGCCCTGCCCTGGGCTATTGAGCGCATAGCGGTTGCAAAGTCGCTCATTTCCGCCATCGGGACTTCGGCGGCTATTTCCTGCATTTTATCTTCCGCCGGGGTGATGCCGAGCATACGTCCGCGGCGCTTGTTTATTTCGCCTATTACGTCGCCCATATTTTCATCGGGTACTTTAACCGCAAGTTCGCCTATCGGCTCTAAAAGAATCGGGTGAGCCTGCGGTATGCCCTCTTTGTAGGCTATTTGGGCAGCCATTTTGAACGACATTTCGGAGGAGTCAACCGGGTGGTACGAACCGTCCGTCAGGGTTGCCTTAACGCCTACCATCGGGTAGCCTGCAAGTACGCCCTTTGCCATACTTTCGGTAAGTCCCTTTTCAACGGCAGGAAAAAAGTTTTTAGGCACTGCGCCGCCGAATATCTTTTCTTCAAATACAAGTCCGTCACTGTCGCACGGTTCAAACTCAATCCAAACATCACCGAACTGTCCATGCCCGCCCGATTGTTTCTTGTGCCGTCCCTGAACCTTGCATTTGCGGGTGATCGTTTCGCGGTACGCTACTTTGGGTACGCTGAGAGTTACTTCAACACCGAATTTTGATTTAAGTTTTGCGGCTATGACATCAATGTGTTGTTCGCCCAAGCCCGCAATTATAAGTTTCTTTGTTTCGTTGTTCGGGTAGAATAACATAGTCGGGTCTTCTTCGCCTATTTTTGCAAGTCCTGCCGCTACCTTTTCATCCTCACCCTTGTTTTTCGGCTTGACCGCAAGGGTAAGTTGCGGATGGGGGAAGGGCACGCCGGATATTTCTATGCGATGTCCTGCGGCACAAAGCGTATCCCCGGTCAATACGCCGCCGAGTTTTGCAACACAGCAGATATCGCCGGCGCCCACTTTTCCGGCTTCCTCCTGTTTACCTGCCTTTATCCACATAAGTTTTCCGAGTTTTTCTTCGTTTCCTGTTCGGGAATTGATAAGTTTCATATCCGAAGTGATTTCGCCCGAAACCACTTTTATAAACGAGAGTTTTCCTACAAACGGGTCGGCTACCGTTTTAAATACAAGGGCTGCCGCGCGGCCGCTCGGGTCACAGTTCAGTTTACCGTCCGTGCCGTCATTTTTGATGTCATATTCGGCTGCCGCCGCACTCGGTGCAAGTTGCGGCAATAATTCCATCATTATGTCAACCGCTGCGCCGGTCTGGTTAATTCCGCAAAAAACGGGGCAAACGCTGCCGTCCGCCATTCCTTTTGCAAGCGCGGAAGTGATTTCGGCTTCGCTTAACTGCTCACCCTCAAAGTATTTTTCCATAAGCGCCTCGTCCGATGACGCTGCCGCCTCTATCATAACCGTCCGCATATTTTCAATGTCCGCATTTTTCGGAACGGGTATTTCGGTGCGGTTAGTCCCGTCGTATTTATACGCCTTGTTTTTAATAAGGTCAACAAATCCCAAAACCGAATCGCCTTCTTCAATGGGAACTACCACGGGGCAGATAACGGCGCCGTAGCGCCCGGTAAGGGTGGAGATTACACGGTAAAAATATGCGCGCGAGGAGTCGAGTTTGCCTATAAAGAAGGCGCAGGCTTTGCCTTCACGTCTTGCAAGTTCGAAATTAAGCGCAGCCCCTACCGAAAGACCTGATTTTCCCGATAACACCGTAAGGACGGTGTCCGCCGCCGTTACGGCTTCGCTTACGCCGCCGGCAAAATCGAAAAGTCCCGGTGCGTCAATCATATTTATCTTATATTCGCCGCTTTCAAACTGGTAAACGCTTGTAGTAAGCGATGAGCCGCGTTTCTTTTCTTCCGGGTCAAAATCCATAACACAGGTGCCGTCGCCCGTTTTTCCGATTCGGTCGGTAAGTCCCGAAATATACAGAATAGCGTCGGCAAGGGTTGTTTTGCCGGAGGATGCGTGTCCTAAAAGTGCAATGTTTTTGATGTGGTCAGCGTTAAATTGTTTCATTTTGGTTCCGCCTTTTAATGTTATTTATCGGCTGTCGCCGAACGGTGCCGTGTTTCACTGCATCGTTTTTTCCTTTTAAAATTGTATGTGCAAGTCTGTTTTCGTATAACCGACTTTAGCAAGCGGTAAAACTTCGTTCTGCCAAAAAGACAACCATTATTTTGTTTAATATACACAAAATATAATATAAAAAGTTGCAAAACACTATAAATTATGTTTATTATAACAGAAGATTTTTATAATTTCAAGTCCCGGTATATAATTTTACCGGTTTTTCACAAAAATAATTTTGCCGTAAAAGCCCCGCCCGTCTGCACCGCTGCCGGGCGACCGCCTTTTTAATTATTTTTTGCTCGAAATCTTGATTTAAGGGCGTGAATATGATATGCTGAAAAAAATAAATTTAATTCGGAGTGCCGCCCGCAAACCGGCCTGCACGGCAGACGGCGATAACAGCAGAGGCAAAAGAGGGAAGATTATGAATTTTAAATATTTAGAGGAATATCTTGATTACCTTACAAATGTTAAGGGAATACCGGGGGTGGATTGCCTTATAACCCGTGAGGGTGAGGAGATTTACAGGTACGGCAAAGGTATAGCCGATATGGAAAGCGGCAAAAGAATTACCCACGATCAGGTCTATAATCTTTTTTCGGCAACTAAGCCCATAACCTGCGCCGCATTTATGCAGCTTGTTGAGCGCGGAAAGGTGAGGCTGATGCAGCCGCTTTATGAAATCTTCCCCGAATTTAAAGATATGCAGGCGCGCGTTAACAGGGGCGAGGAACTTGAACCTGCGGAGCCCGTGCGCTTAGTTCACCTTATGTCAATGACGGCAGGCTTCGACTATAACCTGTGGCCCGACGCTATGAAACAGGTGTATGAGGAAACAAACGGCAGAATGCCCACCGTGCAATCGGTAAAGGCGTTTGCAAAAGCACCGCTGTGGTTTCAACCCGATACTCATTGGGAGTACAGCGTTTGCCACGATATTTTGGGTGCGGTTATAGAACAGGTCAGCGGCAAAAAATTCGGCGAATACCTTGCCGAAAATATATTTGAGCCGCTTGGTATGAAAGACACCGGATTTAACAGGGACGGTATAATGGATCGCTTGGCAACCCTTTACGAATGTGTTGAGACAGGCGAGCCGCTGAAACTCAAAAAAATGCCGCCGATACCTCCTTTTGTTCTGGGGCCCGAATATGAAAGCGGCGGCGCAGGGCTTTATTCCACGGTTGAGGACTATACAAAATTCATAATCGCAATGTATTCGGGCGGCGTCGGCAAAAACGGCAGCCGCATACTGTCCGAAAGTGCCATAAGGGTAATGAGTACGGGAAGACTCAGCGAAACCGCGAAAAAAGACTTTAACTGGGAACATCTGCTCGGTTATAATTACGGTCTCGGCGTTCGCGTTAATACCCACCCGGAATTGATAGGCTCGCTAAGTCCCGTGGGCGAGTTCGGTTGGGACGGTGCGGCGGGCGCATATGTACATATTGACCCTGTTAACCGAATAGGAATGTTTTATGCTCAGCATATGACAAACGCATTTTGGCAGGTTATACATCCCAAGATTAAAAATATGCTCTATTCGTCACTTGATTATTGATAATACTTAAAGCAAAAACTGCGCTTCCGCAAAAAACGGAAACGCAGTTCTTAATTTTTACAGTTTTTTAAGTATGTCGGGGAACGGCGCAAGCGAGCGGCGCAATATTCCGTGCATTTCGGCAATCGCAATGCCGTAGTTTGTTATGGGAATTTTACTTTCCGTACACTGCGCTATGCGTGATTTCATTTCCCGTTCGCTTATCATACAGGCACCGCAGTGTACAACCAGTGCGTATTTTGAAAGGTCTTCGGGGAATTCGGTGCCCGAGGAATACTCGAATTTCGGGTCTGCATCGCTGTATTTTCTTATCCAATTCGGCAGTTTTACAGCACCTATGTCATTGCATTGGCGGTGGTGCGTGCAGCCTTCCGAAATCAGCACCGTGTCGCTGTCTTTTAAATATTTAAGTATTGATGCACCTTCAACCGCCGTGCCGAGTTCGCCCTTGTAGCGTGCAAAAAGAATCGAGAATGAGGTGAGCGGAACATCAGGCGGCACAATTTTGCTTACAAACCCGAATGCCTGCGAATCGGTTATAACAAGTTTAGGATTTTGCGGCAGCAGGTCGAGCGCCTGTTTCAGTTCCGTTTCCTTAACCACGATATTTATGGCGCCGCAGTCTAATACCTCCCGTATCATCTGCTGCTGCGGAAGTATCATTCTGCCTTTGGGCGCCGATTCGTCTATCGGTGTTACAAGCAGCACAACATCCCCGCCTGCCACCAAATCGCCTATCAGAGTTTGATGATTTTCGGCTGATTTTGCCAAATGCCCTATCATTTCTTTAAGTTCGATTATGCCGCTGCTGTTTTGTGCGCTCACGTACACCGTGTTTTCACTGTTTTCGGGTACGGTTTCAAGCAAATCGGATTTATTGTATACCGTAACAAAAGAAATGTTTTTGGATTTAAAAAGTTCGGTCAGTTCGCGGTCGGCCGCCTGTAATCCCTTTTGGGCGTCAACTACCAGTACCGCCACATCGGTTTTTGAAAGTACTGCCAGCGCGCGCTTTACCCGCATTTCGCCAAGCGCGCCCACGTCGTCAATTCCGGGCGTGTCTATTATCACAACGGGGCCTAACGGCAATATTTCCATCGCTTTTTGCACAGGGTCGGTCGTTGTGCCCAAAATATCCGAAACAAGCGAGAGTTTTTGCCCCGTTACGGCGTTTACAACGCTTGATTTACCTGCGTTCCGCAGCCCGAAAAAGCCTATGTGCACCCGCTCTGCCGATGCTCTGTCATTAAGTCCCATTGCAATGTGCCTCCTTTTTAGGGCGTCAAAGCCCGAAATTTAAAATCTGAAATCGCGGCTGTCGGATGTCTTGATTTTTTCAATACGCTCGCGCGCAATATTTCTTACCTTTTCGGCAGGTATTTTGTCGAGTTCGCTTTCTATAAGTTTAAACCCGACCTCCTTGGTTTCGTCCGACGCGTAATCAACAAGATATTCAGTCAGCGTCATAAGCGCGTTGGGATGGCAGCAGTTAAGTATCTGCCCGTTTTTACACAGGCTCATAAAGCGGTCGCCCGTACGTCCCTCGCGGTAGCAGGCGGTGCAGAAAGACGGGATATGCCCCGTTTGCATAAGCCACCTTACAACCTCGTCAAGCGTTCTTTGATCCGAAACGTCAAACTGTTCCGAATCGTGGGGGCGTTCCTCCTCGCAATATCCGCCTACGGAGGTGCGCGAAGCACCGCTTATCTGCGAAATGCCGTAATTGAGCACGTTACCCCTTACAGTCTCGCTTTCTCTTGTCGATATTATCATACCGGTGTACGGTACGGCAATGCGTATGCAGGCAATTATTTTTGCAAACATTTCATCCGATATTCCGTTGTCAAAAACGTCGGGGTCAATATCGTCGGCGTGTTTAACGCGCGGCACGCTTATGGTGTGCGGACCTACCCCGTGTACCGCCTCAAGGTGTTCCGCGTGCATAAGAAGTCCCGTAAATTCATAACGGTATCCCTCAAGCCCGAACAAAACGCCGAGTCCCACGTCGTCAATCCCGCCTTCCATAGCGCGATCCATTGCCTCGGTGTGATAGTCGTAGTCGTGTTTCGGACCCGTCGGGTGCAGTTCAAGGTAACTTTTTTTGTTGTATGTTTCCTGGAACAGTATGTATGTTCCTATTCCTGCTTCTTTAAGTTTGCGGTAGTTTTCGACCGTGGTCGCCGCTATGTTTACGTTAACTCGGCGGATGTCACCGTTTTTATGGTGTACCGAATAAATGGTCTTAATGCAGTCAAGTATGTATTCTATCGGGTTGTTTTTCGGGTCTTCGCCCGCCTCTATCGCAAGGCGCTTGTGCCCCATATCCTGTAATGCGATAACCTCTTTTTTAACCTGTTCCTGCGTCAGTTTCACCCTTGCTATGTGCTTGTTTTTCATATGGTACGGGCAGTATACGCAGCCGTTTACGCAGTAGTTTGAAAGGTAAAGCGGCGCAAACATAACAAT
>CAVKHV010000011.1:23458-33949 GCA_963656085.1 Agathobacter sp. | reverse complement strand
TCTCTCCCTCTGTCAAAACTTCGTTTTGACATCTCCCTCGTCAGAGGGCGACAAGAGATTGTGGGTACCGTCAGCACTCAAACTACCGTCACCCTCGTCTAACATCTAACGTCTAATGTCTACAGTCTAACATCTAGAATCATTTCCGCGCGCCTGCCTTAAACATAGCACCAAAGTCCGATAAGCTATACAGCTGTATTACAACAAATATCCACCCGTTTTGCGGATGGATATTTATTAAAATTCAAACTCCGATGCCGTTGCCCCGTATGCCGGTTATATCCTTTATAACCTCACCTGCTATTATAAGTCCCACAACGGGCGGAACAAAGGCATTGCTGCCCGGTACCTGCCGCCTTGCAGTGCATTTGCGCGCGGTGCCGGGCGGGCAGATGCAGTGGTTTTTGCAGCTTATCGACATATCGTCAATCGGCGTAACGGGCAATTCTTTTGAATAAACTACTTTAAGGTGTTTTATGCGGCGTTTTTTAAGTTCGCGGCGCATTACCTTTGCAAGGGGACAAACCGAAGTTTTATAAATGTCAGCTACCTCAAACGCGGTGGGGTCGAGTTTATTGCCGGCGCCCATTGAAGATATAATGGGGGTATTCGCCTGAGCTGCGTTTTCGACAAGTGCGATTTTACCCGTTACGGCGTCGATAGCGTCGATCACATAATCATAAACAGACAGGTCAATTTCCTCGGCCGTCTGCGGTGAATAAAACAGGCGGTGTGTGTTCACTGCGGCGTCGGGATTTATTTCGGCTATTCTTTCGGCGGCGACATCAACTTTATATTTACCTACGGTTTTGCGCGTCGCGTATATTTGGCGGTTGATATTTGTAAGGCACACACGGTCGTCGTCAATCAGGTCAATCGTGCCGAGTCCGCTGCGTATTAACGCTTCGGCTGCGTAGCCGCCAACGCCGCCTATTCCGAAAACCGCTACACGCGCGACGGAGAGTTTTTCCATTGCTTCTTTACCGAAAATAAGTTCGGTTCTTGAAAATTGGTTTAGCATATCATATTCCCACTCTGTATCAATTATATTAGTTATTATAATTTATATTTACGCAAAGTCAAGCAGAGGCTATACGTCTGTTTTGAAAATTTTTTTAAAAAAGGGGTTGACAAATGCAAAGTGTTGATTTATAATACCTATCAAACAGGTAGGCAAGGTAGGAATACATAAAAGGGCCGCCCTGTAAATTTCGGAAAGAGGTAGATTGTTATGAAAATTTATGAAAAAATAACCGATCTTATCGGTTCAACCCCGCTTGTAAAACTTGCGAACTTTTCAAAATCCTGCGGCCTTGAAACACCAATCGTTGCCAAGGTGGAATTTTTTAATCCGGCAGGCAGCGTAAAGGACAGAATTGCAAAAGCAATGATAGATGAGGCTGAAAGCAAGGGCGCTTTGAAAAAAGATTCGGTTATTATTGAACCGACCAGCGGTAATACAGGCATAGGTCTTGCATCGGTTGCCGCCGCGCGCGGATACAGAATTATTTTAACAATGCCCGAAACCATGAGCGTTGAGCGCCGCAATCTTTTAAAAGCATACGGTGCGGAATTGGTATTGACCGACGGCGCTAAGGGTATGAAAGGTGCAATTGAAAAGGCTGACAAACTTGCCGCAGAAACGCCGAACAGTTTTATCCCCGGCCAGTTTGTCAACCCTGCCAACCCGACCGCTCACCGCAAGACGACAGGCCCCGAAATCTGGGAGGATACTGACGGTAAGGTTGATATATTCGTTGCGGGCGTAGGCACGGGCGGTACTGTTACAGGCGTCGGCGAATATCTTAAATCCAAAAATCCGAACGTCAAGATAGTTGCTGTTGAGCCGGCAACTTCGCCCGTACTTTCAAAGGGTACACCCGGACCGCATAAAATCCAGGGTATCGGCGCAGGCTTCGTTCCCGATACGCTTAATACAAAAATCTATGACGAGATAATAACCGTATCAAATGAAGATGCATTTGCAACCGGCAGAGCGATTGCAAGGCAGGAAGGTATGCTTGTGGGCATTTCCTCGGGTGCTGCGGTATTTGCGGCAAGCGAACTTGCAAAACGCCCCGAAAACAAGGGCAAAATAATTGTTGCGTTGCTGCCCGATACAGGCGATCGTTATCTGTCAACTCCCATGTTTGCAGACTAATCGCAATAAAATATACATTTAAAAACAGGGGTCCTGCGGCTTGTCCGCAAGACTCTGTTTTTATAATCACATTAATTTGCTTTACAAAAAGGCGCAAATGTTGACTTTTAGGCGATAATGTGGTAATTTATATATCGGATTTTATATTAAAAATGGGGCGGATTTATGGCTGAAAAAACAATAGCCGCTATTGCCACGGCACTGTCGCCGGCAGGTATCGGCGTTATCAGAATAAGCGGCAATGACGCTTTGACGATTGCGGACCGTATATTCCGTTCCGTTTCGGGCAAGCCGCTTTCCGACCAAAGAGGCTACACCGCCGCTTTCGGTAAAGTCTATGCGAAAGGTGAACCGTTGGATGAGGCTGTAGCATTGGTGTTCCGCGCACCTAAAAGTTATACAGGTGAAAATGTTGTTGAATTTTCGGTTCACGGCGGAATATATATTCAGCGCGCGCTGCTGCGTGAGATTTTGGCGCAGGGTGCAACACCTGCCGCATCGGGCGAATTTACCAAAAGGGCATTTTTAAACGGTAAACTTGACCTTGCCGAAGCCGAAAGCGTCGCCGCAATTATAGAAGCGGGCAATGCGGATATGCTCAAAGCGTCCCTTGCCGCAAAAGAGGGGGCGGTTACCGCCGCAATAGGCGGTATAAAGGAAAAACTCCTTGCAACTGCCGCAAGCGTTGCGGCATATTCGGATTACCCCGACGAAGAACCTGAATTCAGCGGTATAGACGAACTCCCCGACAGATTGAGTGATATATTTGATAAATTAAGTAAACTGCTTGCCGATTACGATAACGGCAGAGTTATGCGCGAGGGAATTTCAGCCGCTATAGTCGGCCGCCCGAATGTGGGCAAATCCACCCTTATGAATATGCTTGTGGGGGACGAGCGGTCGATTGTTACCGATATTTCGGGCACTACTCGCGATGTTATTGAAGAAACCGTTGATATAGGCGGTATAAAACTCTGCCTGTCGGATACCGCAGGCATCAGGAAAACCGATGATGTTATTGAAAATATAGGCGTTAAACGCTCCGAAAAGAAAATTGATACGGCGCAACTTATTCTTGCGGTTTTTGACGGTTCGCGGCAACTTGACGAATACGATTTCGGCGTGCTTGAACGCATAGTCGGCAAAAATGTTATAGCGGTTATGAACAAGACCGATTTAGACCCGTGCATTGATACGGAAAAGATAAAAAGTTACGGTTTTCCGCTGGTTTCCGTATCCGCCAAAAACGGCGAAGGGATAGATGAACTTTGCAGTTTAATACGGCATACCGTTGCGGGTGCGCGCCTTTCTTCAAACAGTGTGCTGCTTTCAAGCGAACGCCAGCGCGACTGCGTGCAAAGGGCGCTTAACTCCGTGAAAGAGGCGCTTGACGCATATTATGCCGGTATGACGGTTGACGCTGTAGGCGTGTGTGTTGACGATGCCCTGAACGCCCTTATGGAACTTACGGGTGAGCGGGTTACGACGGAAGTAACTGACGAGGTGTTTAAAAAATTCTGCGTCGGGAAGTAAAGCGGCGTTTGAATGTGAAAATATTTGGTGATTAAAATGAATTACTTAGCGGACAGTTATGATGTTTTGGTAATAGGCGCGGGCCACGCAGGAATTGAGGCGGCGCTCGCCGCGGCAAGAATGGGCTGCAAGACCGCCGTATTTACCATTAATATGGATTGGGTGGGAAATATGCCCTGCAACCCGTCGATAGGCGGAACGGCAAAGGGTCACCTTGTAAGGGAGATTGACGCGCTGGGCGGTGAAATGGGTCGTGCGGCGGATAAAAACACTTTGCAAAGTCGAATGTTAAACCGCGGTAAAGGTCCCGCTGTACATTCTTTGCGCGCGCAGATAGACAGGCGCGAATACAGCGCGTATATGAAACATACCCTTGAATTGCAAAAAGGTCTGCACCTGCGCCAGGGAGAAATTGTTGACCTTTGGCAGGAGGGTGCCGTTTGGCATGCCGTTACCAAACTTAAAGCGGAATACACCGCAAAAGCGGTTATTATTGCAAGCGGAACGTTTTTAAAAGGCCGCATTTATGTGGGCGATGTGAATTATGACGGCGGACCCGACGGCACATTTGCCGCAACAGAGTTATCGGCTGCACTGCTTAAACTTAACATACCGCTCAGAAGATTTAAAACAGGTACGCCTGCAAGGGTGCTTAAAAGCAGTTTAAACCTTGATGAACTTGAAGTTCAGCCGGGCGATGACGATATAACCCCGTTCAGTTATTCAACGCCCGAAGGCGAGGTTGAAAACAAGGTGGTTTGTCATATTTCATATACCAATGACAAAACACGCGATGTAATTCTTAAAAATCTTGACCGTTCGCCTCTATATTCGGGGCTTATTCACGGCGTGGGTCCGCGCTATTGCCCGAGTATTGAGGATAAAATTGTTCGTTTCCCCGATAAAAAGCGCCACCAATTGTTTATAGAACCGTGCGGCGAAAATACCGAGGAAATGTATTTGCAGGGTATGTCAAGCTCATTGCCGGAGGAAGTTCAGGTCGCATTTTATAAGACGATAAAGGGTCTTGAAAATGTGCAGATAATGCGAACGGCATACGCAATTGAATATGACTGTGTTGACCCTACGGCGCTTAAAGCGTCGCTTGAATTTAAAGATATAGGCGGTCTTTTCGGCGCAGGGCAGTTCAACGGTTCTTCGGGGTATGAAGAAGCGGCGGCACAGGGCTTGGTTGCAGGCATTAACGCCGCGCGAAAAGTACAGGGCAAAGAACCTATGATACTTGACCGTTCCACTTCTTACATAGGCACTCTTATTGACGACCTTGTTATTAAAGGTTGTTCCGATCCTTACAGAATGATGACTTCGCGCAGCGAATACCGCTTGATTTTAAGGCAGGACAATGCCGATGAACGGCTGATGAAATACGGCAGGGAAAACGGGCTTACGGATGATGTAAAATGGAACGCATACCTTGAACGAATTGCCGCAAAAACTGCTGAAATTGAGCGTTTGGAGAATACATTTTTGCCGCCGGGAGATGAACTTAACGCCCTGCTTGAAAGCCGCGGCACCGCACCGGTTACAACGGGTACACGTATCGCAGATTTAATAAGGCGGCCGCAACTTGATTACGCCTGCCTGGCGCAATTTGATAAAGACAGACCCGATTTGCCTGCCGCCGTTACCGAAAAGGTTGAGGTTGAAATTAAATACAGCGGCTACATAAAACGGCAATTGGCGCAGATAGAAGAAATGAAACGCCTTGAAGTTAAGCGGCTCGGCACCGATTTTGACTATGACAGCGTGTACGGACTGCGGCTTGAGGCAGTTGAAAAGCTTAAAAAAATCAAACCGCTCAATATCGGTCAGGCTTCAAGAATATCGGGCGTCAGCCCGGCGGACGTATCCGTTTTATTAATACATCTTGAAAAAAGCAAAAACAAGTGATATAATGTTTAAGTTATAAATTTTAGGGGGATAAACCTTTATGTCAGGACATTCAAAATGGAATAATATCAAACGTAAAAAGGAAAAGACCGACGCCAAAAAAGCAAAAATCTTTACACGTATCGGACGCGAACTTACAATGGCTGTAAAAGCCGGCGGAGCAGATCCCTCGGTCAACTCCAAACTCCGTGACGTTGTTGCAAAGGCTAAAGCCAACAATGTGCCGAATGATAATATTGACCGTATAATCAAGAAAGCGGCGGGCGACGCAAACAGCGCAAATTATGAGGAAATAATCTATGAAGGATACGGCCCTAACGGCATAGCCGTAGTTGTTGAAGCATTTACCGATAACCGTAACAGAACAGCCGGCGATGTGCGCCATTATTTTGATAAATTCGGCGGTAATATGGGTCAGCCCGGCTCGGTTATGTTTATGTTTGAGCGCAAAGGCATAATAACGATTGACGGCGAGGGGCTTTCCGAAGATAAGGTTATGGAAGATGTCCTTGAAGCAGGGGCGGACGACTTTACTTTTGACGGCGAAGTTTACGAAATATCCTGTGAACCGAACGACTTTGACGCGGTCTGCGCCGCGCTTAAAGAAAAAGGGTATGATTTTATAAACAGCGAAGTTGCATACATTCCTGCAACCAAATCCGAAGCAGATGACCCCGAAACGGCTGAAAAAATGACAAAAATGCTTGATATGTTTGACGAAAATGACGATATTCAGGCTGTTTGGACAAACTGGGAACCCAAAGAAGACGAAACCGAGGAATAATCGTAAAATATACCTAAATTTGCACTTGCTTTTTTTAAGAAGTGTGATACAATAAAGTCAAGTGTTATGCTTGGAGGTGAAAGTAATGGCTTATAAAATCAGTGACGCTTGCATTTCTTGCGGCGCGTGTGCTGCCGGATGTCCCGTAGAAGCTATTTCTGAAGGCGACGGAAAGTTTGAAATAAACGAAGACACCTGCATTTCTTGCGGTGCTTGTGCAGCAGGTTGCCCTGTTGACGCAATTTCGGAATAAGATTTCTAAAATCGGGAATGGGCGATGCGTTTGTATCGCCCATTTCTTGTAATAGTCAACTTAAGGGGTGATTTGTAATTGGGAAGGTTTAAGAGTTTTTTGAAAATAAAAGATATAGAGTTTTCGGTAAAGCGATACGGCATTGACGCGCTGTCTGCAATGGCTCAGGGGCTGTTTGCGTCGCTGCTTATCGGTACAATACTTAATACGATAGGTACGCAGTTTGGGATTGACATAATAACCCAAATGGGCAAGTTCGCAAGCGCGGTTACAGGTCCTGCAATGGCGGTAGCAATCGGTTTTGCGCTTAAAGCGCCGCCGTTGGTCCTTTTTTCACTTGCCGCCGTCGGCTATGCCTCCAACAGTCTGGGCGGTGCGGGCGGACCGCTTGCCGTATTTTTCATAGTAATAATTGCCGCCGAGCTTGGCAAAGCGGTAAGTAAAGAAACCAAAATCGATATACTTGTTACACCGATCGTAACGATATGCTCGGGCGCTCTGCTTTCAATATATACCGCGCCTTACATAGGCCGCGCGGCAATGTTCACGGGCGACGCAATAATGTGGGCAACCGAACTGCAGCCGCTGCTTATGGGTATTATTGTTTCGGTTATTGTGGGTATACTGCTTACTCTGCCCGTCAGCAGTGCGGCTATATGCGCGGCTTTGGGACTTACAGGGTTGACCGGCGGCGCTGCGCTTGCAGGTTGCTGCGCTCAGATGGTCGGCTTTGCGGTTATGAGTTGGCGCGAAAATAAAATGGGCGGCCTGATAGCCCAGGGGCTCGGTACAAGTATGTTGCAGATGGGTAATATCGTCCGCAATCCCCGAATTTGGATTCCGCCTACATTGGCGTCTGCCGTTACAGGTCCTATAGCAACCTGTTTGTTTAAACTGCAAATGAACGGCGCGGCTATATCGTCGGGTATGGGTACTTGCGGACTTGTAGGGCCGATAGGCGTTTATACGGGCTGGGTAGCACCGAGCGCGGAAGCGGTCAAAAACGGTGTTTCCGCCATATCTCCGACAGCGTTTGACTGGATAGGTCTTTTACTTATAAGCGTAGTTTTACCGGCGATACTTACGCCGCTTATCGCCCTGCCGCTTAGGAAAATCGGCTGGATAAAAGACGGCGATTTGAAGTTGGATTTATAATTTTAGCAAAATCTCAGGGAGGTTATTCTTATGAATTTTTTTGATGAACTTAAAAATTATGATGCCGAAGTGTATAAAGCATGTAATGCCGAACTTGAAAGGCAGCAACATAATATTGAACTTATAGCGTCCGAAAATATTGTTTCAAAAGCCGTTCTGCTTGCCGCGGGAACCGTCCTTACCAATAAATATGCCGAAGGGTACCCCGACCACAGGTATTACGGCGGATGCCAATGTGTTGATGTTGTGGAAAATATTGCGCGCGAACGCGCTAAAAAACTTTTCGGTGCGGAACACGCAAATGTTCAGCCGCACAGCGGCGCAAATGCCAACCTTGCGGTATTCTTTACGCTTGTAAAACCGGGCGATACCGTTATGGGACTTAACCTTGCACACGGCGGTCACCTTTCGCACGGTTCGCCCGTGAATATTTCGGGTAAGTATTTCAATATAGTGCCTTACAGCGTCAACGACGATACCGAAATGCTTGATTATGACGAGATAAGAAGAATAGCGAACGAGTGCAAGCCGAAACTTATAATAGCGGGTGCCAGCGCGTATTCAAGAATAATTGACTTTAAAAGAATATCCGAAATAGCCAAAGAAGTCGGCGCATATTTTATGGTAGATATGGCGCATATTGCCGGCCTTGTTGCGGCAGGACTTCATCCGAGCCCCATACCGTATGCCGATGTTGTTACAACAACCACGCATAAAACACTCCGTGGGCCGAGGGGAGGACTTATCCTTTGCAAAGAAGAACTTGCAAAAGTTATTGATAAAGGCGTTTTCCCCGGTACACAGGGCGGTCCGCTTGAACATATAATTGCCGCAAAGGCAGTCGCATTCGGCGAGGCTATGACCGATGAATTCAAGCAATACCAGAAACAAATAGTCGTTAATGCAAAATGCCTTGCCGACGAAATGTCCGATCTCGGTTTCCGTATAGTTTCGGGCGGCACGGACAATCACCTTTTCTTAGTTGATTTAAGGCCGTTTAATATCACGGGCAAGGAAATGCAGGCAAGGCTTGACGAGGTGCATATTACCGCCAACAAAAATGCCATACCGAATGACCCCGAAAGTCCGTTTGTTACAAGCGGCATAAGGATAGGCACGCCTGCGGTTACAACACGCGGATTTAAAGAACCCGAAATGAAACTTATAGCAAAATGGATAAAAGAGGCTGCGGTAGATTTTGAAAATTCCAAAGACCGCATAACCGATGAAGTTGTTGCGCTTTGCAAAAAATTTCCTATATACGAATAAGATATCTAAAATAAATTTCACCGCCCGACTGCTGTAATGCAGTCGGGCGGTGAAATTTAAAAAAACTTTTGTTATTCAATGTATTTTCAATCTTTTCTGTTTATAATAACGGCAACAAAGCAGAAATGCAATGTTTAAAATCAAAAATCAGAGAGGATGAGAAGTATGAAAAAAGGATTTTTTAAATTACGGGCGGCGTCAATTGGGGCTGCACTTATTATGTTGTTGGCACTTGTACCCGTAACCGCACAGGCAGAGTCAATTTACACACTTGATGGTGCAACGGACTTTATATTCAGCGACAGTGGAATAACCGTTACCGAAGGGGATTATAACGGCTATAAGATAAGCGGCACTTCGCTTACCATTAACAATGCCGGCACATATATGGTTTCCGGCAGTTGTACCGATGGTTCGATAAAGATAAAAAAAGGAACTGTCGGCGTCACATTGGTTTTGAACGGTGTTTCGCTTACAAGTTCAAACACCGCCCCGATAAGCTGTAATAAATCAAGCGAGGTTAATATTGTTGCGGCAAACGGTACGGTGAATACTTTAACTGACAGCGCAATGAATAATGATGAAAATTATCCGGATAATACAGAAGCCGAAAACGCCGTAATAAAGTGTAAGGACGGTTCAAAAGTTACAATAAGCGGCAGCGGAACTTTAAACATTACCGCTAACGGTAAAAACGGCATAAAGTCGGGCGTTACTACCGATGAAGAAGGCGAGGCGCGTCTTGTAATTAAAGATGTAACTTTAAATATTACCGCTTCGGTGAATGATGCTGTCAACGCCGAGCAACTTTTTAACATTGAAAGCGGCAATATTGTTATTACAGCCGTCGACGATGCATTGCATTGCGACCTTGTTATGAATATCGGTCTGAAAGACTCAAACGGCCCGAAGATTAAAATAAATAATTGTAACGAAGGAATTGAAGCGGCAACATTAAATATTTATTCAGGTAATATTGATATAACTTCAACCGACGATTGCCTGAATGCAGCCAACTCGGATTTGACAGATTACGATTTTTCCGTAAATATTCACGGCGGAATTATCACCGCATATTCTTCTTCGGGTGACGGTTTTGATTCAAACGGGAATATAACCGTTACAGGCGGAACAATTTCCGTCTGGACTGCCAACACTGCGGACAATCAGCCGCTTGATGCCGACGGAACAATAGCAATATCGGGAGGAACGGTATTCGCGGCGGGAGGAAGCGGCGGTATGGGAATGAATCTGAATGTAACGCAGCCATATGTTATTTACGGTACATTCGCAAACGGCGGCGGTAATAACGCAGGTAACTCGAATCAAAATATGCCTGACGGTCAGCCGCCGGAAATCCCGGACGGACATCCGGGAAAAGAACCGACAGACGGCGAAAATACGGGTATTGACGGCAATCCTCCG
>CAVKHV010000011.1:0-23449 GCA_963656085.1 Agathobacter sp. | reverse complement strand
GAAAATACGGGTATTGACGGCAATCCTCCGACAAGCGGCAGTAATCCGACCCCGCCTAATCCCGATGGTGCCTTGGGCGGAGGTCAGCAGCCTGAACCTCCTATGAGCGGAACAACTGTATCCGTTGCAAAGGGCAACACAATAACTGTTAAAAATGCATCTTCCGACAGCGTGTACAGCACGGCGGCAATGTGCAATGTAGGATACGTATTTTTCACATCACCGAATTTAACTTCGGGTCAAAAATACGGCTTGTACGCAAACGAAACCGAGGTTGCAACTTCTGCGGCGCAAATCGGGTCAACATCGAGCGGCGAACAACCTCCCGCAGCTCCGGAAAGCGAAAAACAGCCCGATAAAACCGAAAGCGATGACAAAAGCGACACATCGGGTGAAGGGGAAAACAGCGGCGGTACAGCAAGCGAAGGCGCCGGCACCGAATCTTCCGAAGAGGCAGCAGCAACAACGGACAGCGGCACATCGGAAACATCTTCGGCCGAGGAAACCCAATCACCCAAAACCGGTGATAACAGCCCGATTGCCTTGATTATAATTGTTTTAACCGTTTCGGCTGCCGTGATAGCAGGAACTTTGGTTTATAAAAATAAATCCAACAGAAACTGAGATATAAGCATAATCAACCGCCCGACTGCCGTAATGCAGTCGGGCGGTTGTTGTGATGAAAAAATCATTTTCGGTCTTTTAAAAATTTTTCGATTCTTGAAAGCGCGGTTTTGATATGTTCAACCGAATAGCAGTATGACGCGCGTATATACCCCTCGCCGCTTTCGCCGAACGCACTGCCCGGGACTACCGCAACACGCTGTTCTTCTATTAATTTTTCGCAAAATTCGTCCGAACTCATACCCGTGCTTTTAATTGACGGGAATACATAAAATGCACCTTTGGGCTCAAAACATTCAAGCCCCAATTTATTAAAACCGTCAAGTATAATGCGGCGGCGTGAGTCATATTCCTCAAGCATTGCGGATATATCGCTGTCGCCGTTTTTTAACGCTTCAATTGCGGCATATTGCGATGTTGTCGGTGCGCTCATTATGGCGAATTGATGCACCTTTGTCATCTGTTTTATTATGGGTGACGGCCCGCAGGCGTAACCTAATCTCCAACCTGTCATCGAATAGGTTTTTGAAAATCCGTTTATAACAACGGTGCGTTCCTTCATTCCGTCAATCATTGCAATTGAACAGTGCTTTTTGCCGCCGTATGTAAGGGCTGAATATATCTCGTCGGATATTACCGCAATATCGGTTCCGCGTAAAACCTCGGCGATTTCCTCAAGATCTTCGCGTTCCATTATCGCGCCCGTGGGGTTGTTCGGAAAAGGGAAGATAAGCGCGCTTGTTTTATCGGTGATATGGCTTTTAAGTTCCGCTGCCGTCAAACGGAAACTGTTTTCCGCCTTTGTGGGGATTATCACGGGTGTTCCGCCTGCAAGCCTGACTATCGGCTCGTAGCAAACAAAACTCGGTTCGGGTATAATAACTTCGCTTCCCGGTCGGCAAAGAACTCTGACGGCGCTGTCTATTGCTTCGCTGCCGCCTACGGTTACAAGAATGTCGGTATCGGGCGAATATTCCAGCCCGTATTCTTTTTTGATATACCCGCATACGGCGGTGCGCAATTCACTCAGCCCGCGGTTTGCGGTGTAGCGTGTTTTGCCGCTGTTAAGTGAGTCAATAGCGCATTGGCGAATGTGCCACGGGGTTAAAAAATCCGGTTCGCCCACGCCCAAAGATATAACATCGTCAAGTTTTTCGGCAATATCAAAGAACTTTCGTATACCCGAAGGCTTGATTTTTTCAACCGTAGGGTTGATCATTTTTTCATAATCTATCATAGTCCGATTT
Source organism: Agathobacter sp. (assembly GCA_963656085.1). Classification (GTDB taxonomy): domain Bacteria; phylum Bacillota; class Clostridia; order Oscillospirales; family Acutalibacteraceae; genus CAVALG01. Next base: position 21,578 of record CAVKHV010000011.1, on the reverse strand, counting down.
TGCCCCTGTCGTCTTTATGTTTAGCGCCGAGTTCAATGTCCATTTCCTTGTATCTTTTAAGCACAAAATGCGTTGCGGTAGAGTTCACTCCGTTCATAGGCGCCAAAACTTTCGCCACAAAATCGGCAACTTCCAAAAAACTTTTTCCCTTAACAATAACGCAGATGTCATATCCGCCCGACATAAGATATACGCTTTCAACTTCCGGGTATTTGGTTATTTGTTCTGCGTAATATTCAAATCCCGCGTCGGTCTTCGGGGTGACTTTAAGTTCAATCATTGCCGAAACCTTTTCATTGTCAACACGGCTCCAGTCAATTACCGCCTTGTATCCGCATATAAGTCCGGATTTCTCCATTTTCTCCATATCCGCTTTGACTTCCGCTTCGCTTATGCCAAGCATCGTCGCAAGGTCACCGACGGTGTATCTTGAATTTTCGTATAAAAGTTTTAAAAGTTTTGTGTTCATTGCAAACACCTCCGTGAGTTTAATTGCCTTAGTATACCACATTTCTGCAATTAAAACAAGAAAATAGCATAAAAATATTGAAAAAAAAGAATGTTTGTGATACCATAAAATGAGTATTTTGGGTACGGAAGTGGTATTTATATGAACATTCGTGAACACGATGCGGCGGTTATGTTCGTTTTCGGTCAGTCGAACGCCCACGGTCATGCCGCCGTTATGGACGACTGCGATATAATAAAAGAACCTATGAAAAATGTTTTCGGGCTTGCCGCAAAGGATAATCAGGCTTACGGTCTGGATGAAGTTAAATTCAGCGGCTATTCTTCTTACGGAATGAACCTCGGCGAAACGCAGGACGCAACATACAGGCTTGCCGCATGCTTTGCAAAACTCTGGCAGTCGGAAATTGACAGCGGAAATAAAGCAGGTTTGCCCGATTTGCACATAGTTCAAATTTCAATCGGCTCGCAGGGGACGGTTTACGCCTATTTTTGGGACGGAAGCAAATATAATATGATGTGGATTCCCGACAGGGAAAGGATTATGGATATTGAACACTGTGATATATCCCTTTATCCGCTGGCGCTTGAAACTATAGAAAACACAATGAAGTTTTTGAACGGCAAATATAAAAATCCCGTTTCGCTCGGGCTTCATTGGATAGGCAGTGAGGCGGATTCGGCGCCGGTTGACGAAACATTTTTCGACACTGCCGATAAGTATTATGAAAAGTTCTTCGGCGGTCTGCTTCAAAAAATGACGATGCCGTGTCCCGTTTATTTTTATGAACTGTGTTACGCAAATGCACTTGATGACAAAGAGCCGAAAAAATATCAGGCGGCTGTAAACGCAGCGTTTAAGCGACTTTCAGATCGTAACGGTACATTTGTTTATTTGCCCACCTCAAAGAATTGCCCGTATTTCGATATGGATGCCCCGCAGAGGGGAATATATAGGGCAGATAATATACATTATCTGCCCAAAATTCACGAATGGTTTGCCGAGCAACTTTTTAAAAGTGTTATCGGTAAAGATTAAGTAGGAGTGATAAAAGTGTCAAAAATTCTTTTAAAAGATATGTTCGGCGCTGCAGATAAATATATCGGCGCTACGGTAACGCTTGAGGGTTGGATAAGAAACCACCGCAGACAAAAAACTTTCGGGTTTATTGATTTTTTTGACGGGAGCTGCTTTAAATCGGTGCAGGTGGTTTATTCTGACGCTGTAGAAAATTTTTCCGAAATTAACGCCTACCGTGTCGGTTCTGCCATAAAGGTTGCAGGGAAACTCACCGAGGTTGAAAACAGACCCGGAACGGTGGAAATTCAAGCCGAGAATGTTGAACTTTTGGGTGATTGTCCGGAAAATTATCCGCTACAGCCCAAAAAACATTCGCTGGAATTTTTGCGTGAACAGGCATATCTGCGCCCTCGCACAAGGGTCTTTCAGGCTGTTTTTAAGGTAAGAAGCGTGGCTGCGATGGCGGTGCATACATATTTTCAGGACAGGGGATATGTATATGTGCATACTCCGCTTATCTCCGCAAATGACGGTGAGGGCGCAGGCAATACCTTTAAAGTTACTACATTAGCTGACGGCGAAACCGACCACAGCAAAGACTTTTTCGGTAAAGAAACCTGCCTTGCGGTAACGGGTCAGCTTGAAGGTGAAACTTTTGCAATGGCATTCGGCAAAATATACACCTTCGGTCCGACATTCAGGGCGGAAAACTCCAACACCAAGACCCACGCTGCCGAATTTTGGATGATTGAGCCGGAAGTCGCTTTCTGTGACCTTGACGGACTTATGGATCTTGAAGAAGATTTCCTTAAATTTGTTGTTAAATATGTGCTTGACCGCTGTTCCGACGAACTTGAATTTTTGCAGAAATTTAACGGCACAAACCTTATAGATAAGTTAAACGCCTTTGTTGAGTCGCACATTGCAAAAGTCACACATCACGACGCTGTAGAGATACTTAAAAAGGTTGAAGACCGCTTTGTCTTTAAGCCGCAATACGGCGAGGATATTGCAAAAGAACATGAGAAATATTTAACTGAGGAATACTTTAAATCCCCCGTTTTTGTTTATGATTGGCCGAAAGATATCAAGGCGTTTTATATGTATCAGAACGATGACGGTAAAACCGTTGCTGCGGTTGACCTGCTTGTTCCGGGCGCCGGTGAATTGATGGGAGGCAGTCAGCGCGAAACCGATTACGATAAACTGCTTGCAAGGGTCAGGGAACTCGGCATATCGGAAGACGATATGTACTGGTATCTTAATCTGCGCCGCTTCGGCGGTTGCGCGCATTCCGGTTTCGGTATGGGATTTGAAAGGTTGGTTATGTATCTTACCGATATGGAAAACATCCGCGATGTTATCCCGTATTACAGAACACCGCTGAATTGCGATTTTTAATTTTAATACATTTTAGGTTTTACTGCCGCTCTTTTTTAATTAAAGGGCGGCAGTAATTTTTTTTACAAAAGACAGTGAATTTTAAAATTTACTATTGCATTTTACTTTTTAATGGGCTATAATGATTTTGTGAGTGGGGAAAAGTGTACCTAAAACCCTTAAAAGTGTTAAATTGTGTGGAAAGTGAGGCGGCTTTGAATGTTATTCGGCGAATACAAACATAATATTGATAAAAAAGGCCGCATTGCTATTCCGGCAAAGTTCAGGGAAGACCTCGGCGAAAGTATAATGCTTGCCAAAGGGCTTGAAGGTAAACCCTGCCTTTGCATATATTCCAACGCCGAATGGGCAGCGCTTGACGAAAAGATACGCAGCCTGCCTTCAATTACCGCAAGTAAGGTAAAGCATTACCTGTATGCCGGCGCGACGCGGCTTGAGTACGATTCGCAGGGCAGAGTACTGATTCCCCAAAATTTAAGGGAGTTTGCATCGCTTGACGGTGAAACGACTATTTTAGGTATGTCCACACACCTTGAAGTGTGGAATGCAGGCGCATGGGCTGCCGAAAGCAGCGAATACACGCCCGAAGAAATTGCCGGAATTATGGCTGAACTTAATTTTTAAATACAGAGGGAGGGACTGAGCGAAATGGAATTTTCGCACAAGTCGGTTCTGCTTAAAGAAGCCGTCGGTTCACTTTCTGTAAAAAAAGACGGAATATATGTTGACGGTACTGCCGGCGGTGCCGGTCATTCAAAAAAAATCGCCGAATTACTGACTACAGGGCGCCTTATTGCAATCGATCGTGACCCCGACGCAGTAAAAACGGCAAAGGAACGGCTTGAGGGGCTGCCTGCAACCGTTGTGCAATCCAACTTTACCGAAATACCCTCGGTGCTTGACAGTTTGGGGATTGAGACGGTGGACGGCGTGCTTTTGGATCTCGGCGTGTCATCTTTCCAACTTGATAACGGCGAACGGGGCTTTTCTTTTCATACCGACGCGCCGCTTGATATGAGAATGAGCAAAACCGGAACAACGGCTGCCGACCTTGTGAATTCGCTGTCGGCTCAGAGACTAACCGAAATATTCAGGGACTACGGCGAAGAGAAGTTCGCCTATAAAATAGCCTTGGCAATATGCAAAGAGCGTGAAAAAAACGAAATTAAAACCACGCTGCAACTTGCCGAGATAATAAAAAATGCGGTACCCGCGGCTGCAAGGCGGAACGGACACCCTGCAAGGAAGTGCTTTCAAGCACTGCGTATTGAGGTGAACGGCGAACTTGACGCCGCAAAGCAGGGGGTCGAGAATGCGTTTTCGCGTCTTTCGGTCGGGGGAGTGCTGAGCGTTATCACCTTTCATTCGCTTGAAGACCGCATTGTTAAGAGGACCTTTGCGGAGTTTTGTAAAGGCTGTATTTGCCCTCCCGATTTCCCGGTGTGTGTATGCGGAAGAACACCGGAGGGCGAGCTTGTCAACCGCAAACCCATTCTTCCGAGCGAACAGGAAATATCCGATAACCCCAGAAGCCGCAGTGCCAAACTGCGCTCTGTTAAACGAATAAAGGAACGGTGAAAAAATTGGACAACTATAAATACTATAATATGTCCTTAGCGTATGATTTTGATATGTTTGCGGAGTCTACCGCGCCCAAGACCGAACCGAAGGCGGCACCCGGCAGGGCAAAAGTGACCCGCCATCCCGCATCGAAAATAAAAAAGGCGGAAGATGCCCGCAGATCGCTTAAAAGCAAAGTTTTTGCCGTAACGATATCAATTTTTTTGATATCTATGGTTTTTGCAAACATATTTACACGCGCCGAAATAACAAAGGTAAATTCACAGATCGACTCTGTAAATACCGAAATATCATGCCTTGAGAGCGAAAAAACACGCCTTAACTGTGCCATTGAAAAGATGACATCCTATAAAAATGTTGAGGAAGCCGCCAAACAGCTCGGTATGAATAAAATTGAAAAAGGTCAGATGGTTTATATAAAAACCAATGCCGAGGACTGCGCTGTTGACGGGGAGGGAACGGATATTTCCGATTGAATAAGTTTTGCAGGTAATAACATATATTTAAAAAGAATATTATACGAGAGTTGGGTGCTTTTCCTCAACTCTCGTATTGAACATAATTAATAATAGATTTACATTTTGAATTTGCAGCCGCAACACTAAAATATACTTAAAAGGGAGGATAAGGCAGTGACGTACGGACCAACTAAAAAAATTCGGACTCGTATGAAAATCGTAGCGCTGATATTGGTCGGTACTACGGTTTTGACCTCTCTTGTGCAGCTTTTCAGAATTATGATTGTTAAAGGCGAGTTTTATAAAAACAAAGCGGCTTCGCAGCAGCTGTATGATACGGAAATGACGGCGCAGCGCGGCGATATTTATGACCGTAACGGCAATTTGCTTGCAACAAGTTCAACCGTCTGGACGGTTTATGTAACTCCTAACGGTTTTAAATCAATAACCGACAAAACAAAACTTGAAGCAACAAAGAATGAAATTGCCGATAACCTTTCCCAAATTTTAGAGTGTGAGCGTGAAAAAATAGTTGAAAAATTAAACACGCAGTCAAGTTATGTTATTGTACAAAAAAAGGTTGAAAGCGATAAAGCCGACCAAATAAGAGATTATATTTCAAAAAGCAAAAATAATGTTGCCAATTATATCGGACTTGATAAAAGCACAAAACGTTCCTATCCAAACGGCAGTTTGGCGTCGGTTGTATTGGGCTTTGTCGGCGATGATAATCAAGGCCTTTCGGGTCTTGAAGCGCAGTATGACAATGAACTTACGGGAACCGCAGGCAGAATGGTTGCCGCGAAAAAGGCAAACGGCGATGCTATGCCCTTCTCTTATGAAAAGATAATCGACGCAGAACCCGGCAGCACCCTGAAACTTTCGCTTGATACATATATACAGTATGTTTGCGAAAATCATTTGGAACAGGCGGTTAAAGATAATCAGGCCGAAGAGCGCGGTGCCTGCATTGTTATGAACGTAAAAACAGGTGAAATTTTAGGAATGGCGGTTAAGGGTGACTTTGACCCGAACGAGCCGTTTGAACTTTCGGATGAGGACAACGCAAAACTTGACGCAATAACCGATGAAACCGAAAAAAAGAATACAAAAAACGAATTGCTCAGCAGGCAGTGGAGAAACAAAGCTATATCCGATGCGTATGAGCCGGGTTCGGTATTTAAAATATTTACCGCTGCCGCAGCACTTGAAGAAAAGATTACTTCAACCTCGCACACCTATAACTGTACGGGTAAAATAACCGTTTCGGGGCAGTCGTATAACTGCCATAAACATTCGGGTCACGGCAACCAAACGCTTGGAATTGCTATGAATAATTCCTGCAATCCTGCATTTATTACCATAGGTGAAGATCTGGGAGTCGACAAGTTCAGCGATTATTTTTCCGCTTTCGGATTTACAGAGAAAACGGGTATTGACCTGCCCGGTGAAGCAACCCCGGTGTACCATTCAAAGGAAAAAATGGGACCTGTCGAACTGGCGTCGTCTGCATTCGGGCAGACATTTAAAATCAGCCCGCTGCAACTTATAACCGCTGTTTCGGCGGCGGTGAACGGCGGTAAACTTGTAACGCCGCATATTGTTAATGAAATAATCGATTCGGAAGGCAATACCGTTAAAAGCATCGGAACAAATGTTAAACGCCAGGTAATATCAGAGGAAACTTCCGCAATAATAAGGCAGATGCTTGAAGATGTTGTTGTAAACGGCGGCGGTAAAAACGCTTATGTTTCGGGTTACCGTGTGGGCGGAAAGACGGGTACTTCACAAAAAGTTGCCGAAAATGAGGCAATCGGTTCGCGCAACCTTTATATCGGCTCATTCGTCGGTATCGCCCCTATGGATGACCCCGAAATTGCCGTGCTTGTTATGATCGACCAACCGGATGTTGAAAACGGTGCGGCTTATTACGGCAGCGCAATTGCAGCGCCGGCAGGCGGTCAGATAATATCGGAAGTGCTGCCGTACTTGGGGTTTGAACCGCAGTATTCCGAAGAAGAAATTGCAAAAATGGCTGTCAATGTTCCGAGCGTTATAGGTAAAGATGTTGCTTCGGCAAAATCCGCCGTTACCGCAGCGGGACTCTCTTACAAAGTTGTGGGCAGCGGTGAAACGGTTGCAAGGCAGTTCCCGGCGGCAGCAAAATCCGTATATAAAAACGGTGTTGTGGTACTGTATACCGATAATACGTCTTCAGCCGGAACTGTGCCTGTACCTAATTTCAGCGGGATGTCGGTTTCCGCGGCTAACACTACCGCGGCAAACAGCGGATTGAATATTAAATTTTTCGGCGCGGATATTGTGGATTCCGGTGTGACCGCTTATAAGCAGGACATAAGTCCCGGTTCAACCGTAGAGTACGGAACGGTCGTATCTGTCTATTTCAGAAGAACCGACGCCGCCGATTAACGTCAGCATTTATGTTTTTATTTCCACCGTGTAATGAAAGGACTTGGGTTTTATGAAATTAAAGGAATTGGTTGAAGATTGCGGATCGTTTGCCGAAACCGAAGTGACCGGTGTAACCTGTGACTCGCGCAAGGTGAACAACGGTATGATCTTTGTTTGCATAGACGGTAACGCGTCAGACGGCCATAAATATGTCACGGACGCGGTGAAAAGGGGCGCTGCCCTTATAATTGCACAGAAAGATACAGGGGCCAGCCCGCAGATTATTGTTAAAAATACACGGCAGGTTTATGCTTCAATATGCGCTAAATGGTTCGGCAACCCGTCTGACGGGATGAAGATAATCGGAGTGACGGGCACTAACGGCAAAACAAGCGTGTCATATATGCTTAAAACCGTGCTTGAACACGTCGGTCATAAAGTAGGACTTATCGGAACTATACAGAATATGATCGGTGATGAAACCGTCCCGGCAAAGAATACTACGCCTGACGCTTATGCACTTAATTCGCTCTTTTCTCTTATGAAAAGCGCAGGGTGCGATACCTGCGTAATGGAGGTTTCATCGCACGCGTTGGATCAGGACCGTGTGTACGGAATTAAGTTTGACGCCGCTGTGTTTACCAATCTTACGCAGGATCACCTCGATTACCATAAGACAATGGAAAACTACTGCGCCGCAAAGCGAAAATTGTTTACGCAAACCGACCTTGCAATTGTAAATTACGACGACCCTTATTCAAAAAAATTAGTTGAAGGTCTGCCTTGCAGAGTCTGCACATATTCCGTCGTGAGTGATGAAGCCACCTACACGGCAAAAGATATATACTATAAACCCGACGGCGTTAAATATCATTTTAACGGTTACAATCTTATAAGCCGCATAAGGCTTGCAACAGGCGGTAAATTCAGTGTTTATAACTCTATGGCTGCGGCGTCCTGTGCCGTTGAACTCGGTATACCGCTTGATGCAGCCGCTGCCGCGCTTACCGAAATGAAGGGCGTAAAGGGTAGGGCGGAATCCGTTCCCAATGATTTCGGATTCAGTGTAATAATTGATTATGCACATACCCCCGACGGACTTAAAAATATACTTTCAACATTCAAAGAGTGCGAGAAAAACCGCCTTATTGCCGTGTTCGGCTGCGGAGGCGACCGCGATAAAACCAAACGCCCGAAAATGGGCGCAATAGCGGAAGAATATGCTGATTACGTTATTGTTACAAGTGACAATCCGCGAAGCGAAGACCCGAACGCGATTATTTCCGACATAGTTGAGGGTATGAAAGACGGTAAAACACCGTATGAAGTTATACCGGACAGGATAAGCGCAATAAAATTTGCTGTTCACAATGCCCGAAAAGGTGATATAATAGTTCTTGCAGGCAAGGGCCACGAGGATTATCAGATATTAAAAGACAGAACTATTCATCTTGATGAGCGTGAAGTTGTGGCAGACGCATTCCGGGAACTTAAAGGGGAAAACAGTAAATAATTTAACGAAGTCCGTTATTGCCGCGCGATTTCGAAAAGGAGAGCAATATGCAAACCGCAGTATTTTTATCTTCCGTAATAATAGCGTTTTTAGTTTCCTTTGTTTTGGGGTACATAGTTATTCCGTGGTTAAGAAAACTGAAATTCGGACAGACTATACTTGAGATAGGGCCTAAGTGGCATAAATCAAAAGAAGGAACCCCGACAATGGGGGGTATCCTGATATTTGCAGGCGTTGTTGCCGGAATTATTGCCGCTGTTGCGGTTGACGGCGCCGGCGGCGGGCATTTCATATCCGACGACCTTTCTTCACCGCTTAAACTGACAACTTTTTTGGCAGGTATAGGGCTTGCTTTGGGTATGGGAATGATCGGCTTTTTAGACGACTATATAAAGGTTGTTAAAAAGCGCAACTTAGGACTTACCGCGCGTCAAAAAACCATGCTTCAGCTTCTTGTTGCGGCTGCTTATCTTGCAAGCCTTGCTCTGGGAGGTATGAATACCACTTGGATACCTTTTGTAGGCGACATACCTATTATGAGGTCGTACGGGCTGATATTTTGGCCGATAGCGCTGTTCTTTATTTACGGGTTTACAAATGCCGTAAATCTGACCGACGGTATTGACGGACTTGATGCAACCGTGACTATGGTGGTTGCCTGTGCGTTTATGATTATGTCAAGCGGCGGGATGCTTGATTTCTTCGGAGTAAATATTGTTTCTTCCGCGCTGGCAGGCGCATGTATGGGATTTCTTATTTGGAACACCAACCCCGCAAAAGTGTTTATGGGTGATACCGGTTCTCTCTTCCTCGGCGGTGCGGTGGTCGCGCTTTCCTTCGGCGTCGGCAGACCGATACTGCTGTTGTTTGCAGGCGCGGTTTATCTTATTGAGGCGCTTTCCGTGATGATACAGGTAACAGTTTATAAAAAAACAAAAAAAAGAGTGTTTAAAATGGCGCCCATACATCACCATTTTGAAATGTCCGGTTGGAAAGAGGGAAAGATAGTCGTTGTCTTTTCGTTTGTTACCATGATCGGCTGCGCGCTGGCTGTGTTCCTCTCGGTTCAATAATCACACAATACACTGTAAATTGTGAAAGGAATGATATTTAATGGCAGATCGCTTTAAGAAAAAGGCAGCCTCAAAAAATGCCGAACCCTTTTTTATCGAGGGGAAGATGGATATATCATTCTTTGTCATACTCATAGCTTTGCTTGTAATAGGGCTTATAATGCTGTTTTCCTCAAGTTACGCCTACGCCCTTTCGGTCTATGGGGACAGTTATAAATTCATTAAACGCCAATTTTTCTTCGCCGTTGCGGGCTTTGGGATAATGATGTTTGCTTCAAAGGTCAATTATCATAAGTACAGGAAACTTGCCTGGCCGCTTTATTTTATTTCGATTGCACTGTTGGCGCTTTTGCTTGCAATGCCGCCGATGATATCGGGGATGGACTGTAAACGGTGGATAGTTGTCGGACCGATAAATTTTCAGCCGTCCGAAATTGCTAAATTTTCAATAATTCTGCTGTTTTCACATCTTATTTCGTCTAATTATAAAAAAATGGACGATTTTAAATTCGGAGTTTTATTTCTCGGCGGACTTCTGGCAGTCGTTTGCGGACTTGTGGTCGTGGAAACCCATTTGTCTGCAACGCTTCTTATATTTGTAATAGGCATAACGCTTATGATTGTCGGCGGACTTAAAAAACGTTATATAGTTGTCGGTCTTGCCGGCGGCGCGGCGCTCGGCGGTGTTTCATTGCTCTGGCTTGTCGGCTATGCGTCGTCGCGTTTGCAATATTGGCTTGACCCGTGGTCGGACGCCTCCGGTAAAGGGTTTCAAACAATTCAATCCCTGCTTGCCATCGGTTCGGGGGGCTTGGTCGGCCGCGGATTAGGTCAGTCAAGGCAAAAGTATTTGTGGATTCCCGAACCTCATAATGACTTTATTTTTGCCGTAATATGCGAAGAACTCGGTTTTGTCGGCGCAATGGCAATAATACTTTTGTTCTGTATGCTTGTGTGGCGCGGTTTTTCAATTGCTATGAAGGCGGCGGATAAGTTCGGTGCACTTTTGGCTCTTGGGCTTACCTTTCAGGTGGGGCTGCAAATGATATTGAACGTACTCGTCGTTACCAACACTTTACCGAACACCGGCATAAGTCTGCCGTTTTTCAGTTACGGCGGTTCTTCGCTTGTAATTCTGCTTGCCGAAATGGGCATCGTACTTTCGGTTTCGCGCGGCAGTTCGGTTGAAAAATTGTAAACGGAGGTCGTCACTTATGCATATTGTTTTTACGGGCGGCGGTACCGCAGGGCACATAAATCCTGCGCTTGCGGTGGCAGGTTATTTGAAACAGATGCGCCCCGACACAAAAATAAGTTATATAGGTACGGTAGGCAAACTTGAGTGCCAACTCGTCCCTGCGGCGGGGTACGATTTTTATACGATTGACGCCGCCGGTTTCCAAAGAAAACTGACCTTTGACGCGTTTAAAAAGAATATTACCGCCGTTAAAAAAGCGGTGTCATCCTCAAATAAAGCAAAAAAACTGTTGAAAGAACTTTCTCCGGATATCGTCGTCGGCACGGGTGGGTATGTATGCGGTCCCGTATTGCGCGAAGCAATCAAACTTAAAATTCCTGCGGCGATCCACGAGGCAAACGCTTACCCGGGCGTTACGACAAAAATACTTGCGCCGCGCCTTGATTCGGTAATGCTCGCTTATAAAGACGCCGCAAAATATCTGAAATGCAAAAATCCGCCCGTTGTTACCGGTAACCCGGTCAGGGTGGAAATACTGCATTCAGACCGTAAAAAGGCGAGGGCTGAGCTCGGACTTGACGAAAGACCGATGCTGTTGTCTTTCGGCGGCAGTTTGGGAGCAAGACCGCTTAATGAGGCGTGTGTTCCGCTGATAGCTGATAACGGCGGCAGATACTACCACTACCACGCTACGGGAAAAGCCGGATATAAACAGATGATGTCTAATTTGAAGGCGGACGGCATTACCGAACCCGCCGACACCGTGCATATTTCGGAATACATAAACAATATGTCGGTGCTTATGGCAGCTGCAGACCTTGTAATTTGCAGGGGAGGCGCACTGACGGTCAGCGAACTGCCTGCCTGTGCAAAGCCGGCTATAATAATACCGTCACCCTATGTTGCGGAAAATCATCAATTCCATAATGCTATGTCGCTTAAAAACCGCGGCGCAGCAGAGGTTATTGAAGAAAAAGACCTTAACGGAGAGGTGCTGAAAAATCACGTCGAACAAATTTTGTTTGACCCTGCAAAACTTAAATCAATGTCCGAAAACTCCAAAAAGTGTGCTATAACCGACGCAAACAAGCGTATTGTTGAGGTAATTGACTCACTTTTGAACCGATAAATCACATTTAATACAGGTTTGCATAGTATGGAACTGTAAGTGCAATGCACAAAGGGGTGTCATAACTATGTCAAAACTTGTGATAAACGGTGGGCGTAAACTAAGCGGCGAAATAGCCGTGGGCGGTGCTAAAAACAGCGTATTGCCGCTGCTTGCCGCAACACTGCTTGTAAAAGGAAAAAGCGTTTTACATAACTGCCCCGATCTTACCGATGTGGCAACATCGTTAAAACTGCTGGAGGCATTGGGCTGCAAGTGTAATTTTAATGACGGCACGGTAACGGTTGACGCTTCCGCAGCAGATAAATGTACGGTTCCGTATGAACTTATGCGGAAAATGCGGTCTTCAATAGTGTTTATGGGCGCGCTTGCCGCAAGGTTCGGTATGGCTGAATTAAGCAGCCCCGGCGGATGCGAAATAGGGTCGCGACCGATTGATATTCACCTTGAAGCCCTTAGAAAAATGGGACTTAACATATCCGAACACAACGGTATTTTAAGGTGCAAATCCCAAAATCCGCGCCTGTGCGGAACGGATATAACCCTACCTTTTCCCAGCGTCGGCGCTACCGAAAATGTAATACTTGCCTCTGCCGTTTGTAACGGCGTTACGGTATTGCGTAATGCCGCAAGGGAGCCGGAAATATCCGACCTTGCCGAGTTCTTGAATTCCTGCGGCGCAAAAATATCGGGTTACGGCACTGATACGGTAACGATACACGGAGTTGACGCACTGCATCCGTCGGAACACGAAGTTATGCCGGACAGAATTGTTGCCGCTACATATATTTCCTGCGCTGCGGTTACGGGCAGCGAACTTTTTATTAAAAATGCACGCCGAAATGATATGGATGCGGTAATTTCCGCTTTTGAAAAAACCGGATGTACTTTCCGGGACAACAGAAACGGGATAACGGTTACTCCTCCGAAAAGGCTTTCGCGAATCGGGAAGTTGGGCACGCTTGTGTACCCGGGGTTCCCGACCGACGCCTGCCCGCTGCTTATAGCGGCTATGTGCTATGCCGACGGAACATCCGTATTTATTGAAAATATTTTTGAAAACCGTTATAAATTCACCTATGAACTGAAGCGCCTGGGCGCGGATATTAAAACCGAGGGCAGAATGGCGGTGGTCGAGGGCAAGAACCGACTGTACGGCGCCTGCGTGTGTGCCGCCGATTTGAGGGGCGGTGCCGCTTTGGTCGCTGCCGCGCTTGCAGCCGAGGGATGTACCGAGATCGATAAGGTTTGTTATATCGACCGCGGGTATGAAAAAATTGAGAATGTTCTAACCTCCGTCGGTGCGGATATTAAAAGGATAAATTAATATAAAGGGATTGAGGGCTTTGCCTAAACGTAATAAAAAAAATAACAGCAGACCGACTCCGAAAAAGCATAATCCACGTCGGCGCACATCAAAAAAAGGCTCGTCATTTTTAACCGGACTGCTCTTTCTTTTGTGCTTCGCCTCTGCGTTGGGAGTCGCCGCATTGCTTACTTTTGCCTTTCCGGTAAAGAACATAGAATTGCGCGGCGAGAGCAGATACAGCGAAAGTGAGATTTTGAATGCAAGCGGACTAAGGGTAGGGGATAATGTTATAACCGTTTCAAAAAGCGATATCGCTTCTGCCGTTGCGTCAAAACTGCCGTATGTTGAAAGCGTAAAGGTTTCAAAATCCGTTTCGGGCACGGTTTCGCTTACCGTTAAACCGGCGAAAGCCGCTTACTGCATAAACAGTGCGGATAGTTTTTATATTATAAGCGACAAGGATAAAATTCTTGAAAAGGCCTCTGCCGCGGCAGAAGGACTGCCGCTTATCAAGGGCGTTTTTGTTGATGAAAAGGATATTGGTAAAACATTCGTCGCTTCTGCAAACGAAAAGAACGAAGCCTATGCTTTGCTTACGGATAATATAAAAAAGTATAAACTTAATTGCGATATAATAGATATATCCGATTCGGTTAACATAACATTCCGCACCGATAAAAGAATAGTTGTACAGTTGGGTGCAATATCAAATATAGACGGGAAATTCAGTTGCCTTAAAGGTATGCTCGACAAAATATCCGAGGAGGATACCGGAATAATAAATTTAAAGTTGTGGACCGAAAACCGCCGAGAAGGCTACTTTAAAAAGTGCGATATTAACGATTATTATAACTAACAGGATAAATATTTTTTTCAAATTTAAAAAAAGTGTTGAAATCACAATTTATATGTGATAATATTATTGTTGTATAGTTATGATTTTGGATTTTACATAAATGGAAGGATGATAAAAATGCCGTTTGAAAAAATTAACGAGGCAGCTGACGTTGCTCAGATAAAAGTTGTAGGCGTAGGTGGCGGCGGCGGTAACGCTGTCAACAGAATGGTTGACGAGGGCGTCCGCGGCGTTGAATTTGTTGCTATAAATACCGATAAAGCTGCTCTCTTTCTTTCAAAAGCTTCAAAGAAAATTCAGATCGGTGAGAAGGTAACTAAAGGTCAGGGTGCCGGCGCAAGTCCCGAAAAGGGTCAGAACGCCGCACAGGAATCTAAAGACGAGATCAGGTCTGCGCTCAGCAATGCCGATATGATATTCATTGCCGCAGGTATGGGCGGCGGCACCGGTACGGGCGCTGCTCCCGTTGTTGCACAGATAGCCAAAGAACTCGGAATACTTACAGTAGGTATCGTTACAAAGCCTTTCGCTTTTGAGGGTAAAAGAAGAATGGAACAGGCTGAAATAGGTATAGCCGAACTTCGCGAGCAGGTTGACAGTCTTATTGTTATACCTAATGAAAGACTTAAATTTGTTTCCGATCAGAAAATAACCTTCAAAAACGCTTTCCAGATTGCCGATGATGTACTCCGCCAGGGCGTTCAGAGCATTTCCGATATTATCAGCAATACCGCATTTATAAATGTTGACTTTGCAGATGTTACTTCAATAATGAAAGACGGCGGCTATGCTCATATGGGCGTCGGTATCGCAAACGGCAGAGATAAGGCTGAACAGGCAGCCAATGCCGCTATTACAAGTCCGCTTATCGAAACATCTATGGATAATGCAAGCGGCGTAATTATAAGCATAACCGGTTCGCCGGATATCGGTCTTGAAGAAGTTGAACAGGCTTCAATGATCGTTCACGATAAATGCAATGCCGATGATGCTAACATCATATTTGGTGCTCAAATCGACGAGAACCTTGAAGATGAGATCAGAATTATGGTTATCGCGACCGGCTTGGGCGGCGATAACAAGAAAAAAGATTCATCAAAGAGCGACAGTCTTAACGATATTATCAGCAGCGCTGCCGATGATAAGAGCGATGATGAATATAATGATCTTCTTTTGGACGTTTTCAATAAGTAATTTTATTTTATTGTTACATATAAACGGGGAGTTACCGATTATTTCGGCAACTCCCGTTTTTATAATATTTATGATTTTCAACTGCGAAGAACGGTTCCGTCAGCCAAAGTAACGGTATAGCCGTTAAAATTAATTGTACCGCTGCCCGAAATGCTTGTTACGGTGCAGTTGCCAGTCAAATTCCAGACGCTGCCGCTCTCAAGAGTGATAACCGCATTGTCTGATACCGCCGTGCCTTTTTCATTGTTTTCGGTTATATTAATTGTTCCGGTAAATGTGCTGTTACCTTTAAACGTCATATTAAGTGTGGATATACTGTCAACTATAATATTGCCCGAAAGGGTCTGACTGTCGGCTGTAAATTCAACCTGTGCGCCGTTGGAACCGGCTGTGCCCCAACCGCGTGCGGCGGAATTGCCGCATATCTTCATTAAATATGCTTCGTTATCGTTATTTTTTATTTCTACGCCGGATAGGGATATTTTGCAGGCTGTGTTTGTAACATAGAACATATCACCGTTATTTGAAACAAGCGATCCGCCGTTCATCGAAAATTCACTTGTACCTACGTCGGCGTCACCAGACATAGACTGATATATCATCACATTGTGTACATTTTCGGACGAACTTGAACCCTTCGTGTCGCTCATATTGCCCGTTACGGTGCAATTATTAAGTTTAATCGAGTTTTTACCCTCAATGACCAGTGCCTCCGAGTTGTTTGCGGTCAGCGTGGCGTCCGATACGGTAATATCCGCCGTGGAATAGACGGCAGGCGAGTTGTATCCGTTTGATGTGTAACTGCCTTTTTTAACATTTACGGTGCCGCCGCCCCTGTCGGAGCGGATAGCTGCCGATGAATTTCCGTTTGTGGTTACTGTCAGGTTGGTCGCATTGGTCGTGCCGCCGCCCGTTGTCTGTATACCGCCCGAGTTATCGGCTTTTGTGGTAATTTCGGAATCGGAGATATTCACTACCGTACCTTCCCCGTAACTGAACACGCCGTTACCGTTTTGAGCATTTGATGAGATTTTTGCGTTTTTAATTGTAACATTTGCGCCGTTTGTGGCAAGCACGGCTGCATTCATACCGTAAAAATCTCCACTTTCCACATTAGAACTTGAGCCGCCGCTTTTATTTACGGTAATTCCGTCCAAAGTGACTTCAGCACCGTCAAGGCGCAGTGCGTTTTCGTCATCGCCGTCTGAATCGTAGGTTTTGTCTTTATATGTGCCGTCTTCGGTTATTGTATTGGCACTGTCGCCTTGCTCAACCGTGCCGGAACCGCTGCCGGATTCTATCACAACTATAACGGTTTTAACATCACCGTTACTGTCAAACGTGATTTGTAAAACGTCGCCTTTACTGAGATCGCTCACTTCGATTGCTTCCGAATTCTTGACAATAGATGCGTCCGAAATGTCAATCTTTAAAGTCGTTTTTCCGGCTGTAAAGGTTTTTGAAGACCCTGCCATATCGGGCGAAGTACCGTTGCCTGATGGCATTTGCGGAGGTGTTCCGCCGTTGCCGTCTTGGCCATTGTTTGCGCTGTTGCTGTCTGTATTGCCGCTGCCGCCGGCTTCATCACCGCTCGGTTTCTCCGGCGGGGTTTTGTTTTGATTATCGCTGCTGCTTTCTTCGCTTGATTTGGGATTTCCGCTTTCGCTACCGTCACCGTCGGGCTTTTGGGGCGGAGTCGAGCCGTTGTTATCCGAAGAATTGTCGTCCGGCTG
The DNA here is from genome assembly GCA_963656085.1 of Agathobacter sp. Lineage (GTDB taxonomy): Bacteria > Bacillota > Clostridia > Oscillospirales > Acutalibacteraceae > CAVALG01. Next base: position 4,232 of record CAVKHV010000011.1, on the reverse strand, counting down.
CTCGCCGTCGGGCTTATCGGGTGCGTCTTGCTCGTTTTCGGAAAGTTCGCCCAATGTCACCGTTACCGTACCATTACTTATTTTAGTGATTTTTCCCGCAACGGTCTTGCCTGCGTATTTTGAGTTTTTTCCGCAGGCGGAAAATGTGAATACCAGCACCGCCGCGCATATTAAAGCCAACAGTTTTTTCATTGATAATTCCTCCTTTGTTTTGTTTACGAATGATTTAAAACGTGTTTTCATATCAACGCCTCCTCTTTTTGTGCCTTAATTATACGGTGGGGATATTGAAGTTTTATTGAAAATTTTAATTTTTTTATTTTGTCTGCAAAACAACCTTAATATTTTATTAACATAAGCCGCAGTTCACTGGTATAAAATAATTTATACAATAAAAATATTTTTGCCGAAACGGAGAAAATTATGAAAAAGATAAAGATAATGATTGTAGATGATGACCCTAATATTTGTGAATTGCTGAGACTTTATATGGAAAAGGAAGGGTATGAAACGGTCGTAGCCAACGACGGACGTATTGCTGTTGATATGTTTGCAGCTAATCCTACCGATCTTATCCTGCTTGACATTATGCTTCCGAAACTTGACGGATGGCAGGTGTGCCGCGAATTGCGTAAAACCTCACAGGTGCCTATAATTATGATAACGGCAAAGGGTGAGGTGTTTGACCGCATATTGGGACTTGAACTCGGAGCGGATGATTACATCTCAAAACCTTTTGATACCAAAGAGGTCGTTGCCCGTGTTAAAGCCGTGCTGCGCCGTACCGTTGCGGATGACGAAGAAGAGGTCAAGGAGGTAAGGTACGATAAACTTATAATCAACCTTTCCAACTATGAACTTATTGTCAACGGCGTGCAGGTCGATACTCCGCCGAAAGAACTTGAACTTATCTATCATCTTGCAAGCAATCCGAACCGTGTTTATACCCGTGACCAATTACTTGATGAGGTTTGGGGATTTGATTATTACGGTGATTCCCGTACGGTTGACGTTCACGTAAAGCGTTTGCGTGAAAAACTTGAGGGCGTTTCCGACGAATGGAATCTTAAAACCGTTTGGGGCGTTGGTTACAAGTTTGAATATAAAGATAACAAACAGAAGTAAGGCTTGATATAAATGAAAGGGAAACTGTTTCAAAAAATATACTTTACCACGCTTGCCTCTGTTTTACTGTGCATGGCGATGATAGTTGTACTGTTGAGCTTTTCGGTCAGCAATATGCTGGCTAACGATAAAAAACGACTGTTAAGCGAGAACTGCGAGACCGTTGCGGATATGTTTGAACAGACGCAGGGAACAGGAAGTTTTAACACCACGTTGCCAAGTGTTGTTTTTGTACTTTCGCGGTCAATTGACGCAGATATATTTTTATCGGATGCCGACGGTAACATATTCTTATGCAGTTGCGAAGAATGGCGCGCAAGCGGCAACTGTGCCCATTCCGAAGGAAATATACAGCAGGATATTTTAAAGCAGGCAAAAGACGGTGAGTATTATAACCAAGGAAATATGAAAGGCAGATATTCGGCTGCCTATTATACTTACGGCATTCCGCTTAAATCAAGCAGCGGAAAAATAAACGGTTATGTATTTGCTTCGCTTCCGGCTTCACTGTTGGCGGAGTTTTTGACGCAAATAGTTAAAATATTCGTTATCTGTGCCATAATTCCGCTTATAATAATGTTCATTATTATTTATGCAACGACATACCGTATAACAAAGCCGCTGCGTATGATGTCGGAGGCTTCCAAAAAAATGGCTACGGGTGATTTTTCGATGCGTATTCCGGTAACCGGAAATGACGAAATAGGTGAGATGGCGGTTTCATTTAACCGTATGACCGATTCGCTTGTTAAGCTTGAAAGTACGCGCCGCAGTTTCGTTGCCAATGTATCGCACGAACTTAAAACCCCGATGACAACCATCGCGGGATTTATCGACGGGATAATTGACGGGACGGTGCCGCCCGAAAAGCAGGAACACTATTTGCAGATAGTTTCAAGCGAAGTAAAAAGGCTTTCACGCCTTGTGCGCTCTATGCTTTGCTTGGCGCAGCTTGAATCGGGTGAAATGAAGATCAACCGTCAGACGGTGGATATAGTTGAACTGATAGGAAAAACGCTGCTTTCGCAGGAACAGCGAATATCGGAAAGCGGACTGTCAATTCAGGGTCTGGAAAATTGCGAGTCGGTAAGAGTGTCGGCAGACCCGGATCTGTTGCAACAGGTGTTCTATAATCTTATTGATAACGCCATAAAATTTGCCGGTCGGGACGGTTATATCAGGTTTATAATCGCAAAGACCGATACCGATGCCGTAGTTAAAATACGAAACAGCGGCGAGGGTATACCCGAATCCGAACTCAAGTATGTTTTTGACAGGTTCTATAAAGTGGATAAATCCCGTTCCGCAAATAAAAACAGCACCGGATTGGGACTTTATATAGTAAAAACCATTGTCGATATTCACGGCGGCAGCGTAACTGTCCGCAGTAAGCCGGGCGAATATACCGAATTTGATTTGTCGCTGCCTGAAATGGTCGATTAAATCCATACAAAGAGGAGAAATGTGTTTATGAATAACGATTATAACGAAAATATTTTGAACGGTGAAAACACCGACGGTGATGTCGGCGAATCTTTAAATTCCGAAACCGTTAACGAAGGTGCCGAGTTCGTTTCCGAGCCGCAGTGCGGGCCGTCGGAATGCAGTCAAAACGGCGGTAAACCTGATGAAATTACGGCAAATAACGCAGGTGAAGCGGAGGTCGGTTCAGGCGCAGTCGCGGAAGGTGATTCGGAAAACGACTGTGATACGGATGCTTACAGAGGTGCCGGATTTGAATATCACAACACCCCCGACGCTTTACTGATACCCGAAATTCCTGCGGCAAGCCCCGAAGATCCCGGTGTAAAGCGCGGCACAAAAATATTTGCGATTATTTTAGCGGTACTTATGCTTTGCGTGCTTTGCCTTGCGGGCGGATTTGTTTTCGGTAAAAATTTCGGTAATTCCAAAGCGCCCAAAACCGCAGGACTTGCGTCAAAATCCGATTCAAAGGAAGAGGATATCCAAACGGTTTATAACAACACTGTTTCTTCGGTAGTTTCAATAAAGGTTTACAATGACAAAAACGCAACAATAGCAAGCGGGGTAATATACACATCCGACGGTTATGTTGTTACCAACGATCATATATATTCAAAAATTGCATCGCCGAAGTTTATTGTTCGTTTGTATGACGGAACGGAATATGACGCTGAATATATCGCAGGCGATACAAGGAGTGACCTTGCCGTTCTTAAAATAAAAGCGACAGGCCTAAAAGCGGCAACCTTCGGAAACTCCGAGGAATTGCAGATTGGGGAAACGGTTGCTGCGGTAGGGTATCCGGGAGTTTCGCTCAACACCACGCCGTCTTTTACAAAAGGTATAGTTTCATCGCTTAACTCGCGTGCTTCGACTACAACTTCGTATTCCACCAAGTTTATTCAGACCGACGCTGCCATAAATCCCGGCAGTTCCGGCGGTGCACTTGTAAACACATATTCTCAGGTTGTCGGTATAACGTCTGCCAAGCTGGCTGAAGATAATGTTGAGGGCATCGGGTTTGCAATCCCTTCAACTACCGTTAAGAATGTTGTTGACCTTTTAATAAGCGACGGCTATGTTAAAGGCAGGGCAAAACTCGGTATTACCTATACGGTTATTGATAAAATAAAATCCGAACTTAAAGATTTGCCTGTTGGACTTTATGTGGCCAGTATTTCGTCTGACAGCACGCTTTCGAAACACGGCATAAAAGAGGGTGATATCATTACCCATGTTAACGACAAGGAGATAACCGACAGCAGTATTATGCTTGATATAATAGAAAATTCCAAGGCAGGGGACACGTTGGCGCTTACGGTTTACAGCGACGAAACAAAAACGTCGTCTGTTTATAATGTTCAACTTATTGAAGATAAGGGGTCGTCAAGTTACTACGCTGTTGATACTCCCGATTCAAGCACTGCCGATTCGGACGACAGTTCGGACAGTTCCGGAAATAAAAGCGGAAATTCGGAGTTTAATTTCCCCGCAGGCGAATGAATTTATTGTGAAAATGCAGATATAAAAATAAAATCCGCGGCTTACGAAAAGCCGCGGATTTTGCCGTTAAGGCAAGCGGTGATAAATCGGGAACTATATATTTTTAGGAAAACCCGTCG
>CAVKHV010000010.1:1541-36365 GCA_963656085.1 Agathobacter sp. | reverse complement strand
ATAAAAAAATAAGAATTTGATTTTCGCCCCCGTTTAATGGTATACTTATACTATACGAAAATAAACGGGGGTATTTTGATGAAATATACCGTTCTTGTTGTTGAAGACGAAAGGGATCAGCGCCGCGCTCTTATTGAAACTGTAGACTGGGAATCTGCCGGCTTTGAAGTTATCGGTGAGGCTGAAAACGGCTTTGAGGCCCTGGAATTGACCGAAACTTTAGAACCCGATCTTATTCTTACGGATATACGTATGCCTATGATGACAGGTCTTGAATTGGCAGCGCGCGTGCACGAACTGCGCCCTATGCTTCAAATGGTCATTTTAAGCGGATACGATAACTTTGAATATGCACGCGAGGCAATAGAATACAACATTATAAGTTATTTATTGAAACCGATATCGCCTTCGGAATTAACTGCGGAACTTAAGGAAATACACAAAAAACTCGATGATAAAATCGGGAACGTGTTTAACGCGCCCGACCGAGACCTTAAAAGGCAATTGCATCACCTCTCTGTTAATGAGTTTTTATTGCCGCTTATGCTCGGCAGCAACGAGGAACAACCCGATGAGATTTCTCTTTTGGGACGTGCGGCGGAGCTCGGAATAATTGATGAAGGCGGGCATAATACCTTTTGTGTCCTTGTATCAAAATTTAAGGATAAAAATAATGGTAAATGCACAAGCGAAAAGCACGCGTCTTTTATCGACACTGTACTTTCACGTTATATGCGTTCCGAAAGCTTTGTAGTTTACGGCAGGGTAGTCACGCTTGTTATTGCCGATAACGGCAGGAACATATTCGAAATTATGGATTTGCCGCTTAAAGAGATAGTCCAGACAGCCAAAAGAGTTTTGTCGCAAAAATGCACCGTGGGCGTCAGCCGCGGATTTACGGAACTTTACGAATGCTCGGCTGCGTATTTTCAGGCGATAACCGCGCGGCGTTATACTACCGACGGCGCAGGCGGTATACGTTTTATTAACGACCAGGAACACAACGGCGAACTGGAACTTGATAAAATTGAAAAATCCGCCGTTAAGTTGGAACAACTTTTAAAGGTTGGCAAAGAAGCGGAACTTGTTGACTTTGTAAACGGCCTGTATGAAAATAACACACCGGAAAATGCAGAACTCCTGGTTATGCAGATAATTTCAACCGTGTACCGCGTAACAAGCACAGTTTCCGGCAAGTCGGAACTGCTTGAGCTTTTTTCTGCCAATCCGATATTTGCGCGCCTTACCTCCTACAGCAGCGAAAATGTTATGCGTAATGACTTAATAGATTTTTGCGAAAAAGCCAAAAAAATCATTTCACGTTCTCAGCGGCGCGAAAGCGAGATACTTTGTGACAAAGTGCTTAAAATAATTGATGACCGTTATTATGACGAAACACTTTCGCTTACCGGCGTAAGCCGCGAACTGGGGGTCAGCCCCAATTACCTAAGCGCGCTGATAAAGAAAACCAAAAAAGAAAATTTTATAAACCTGCTTACCGAGCGCAGGATGAGAGCGGCATACGATATGCTTGTTTGCACGGGAATGAAGGTGCTTGAAATATCGGAAAAATGCGGGTACGGCGACCAACATTATTTCAGTTATTGCTTTAAAAAATTCTACGGTGACACCCCAAACAGGGTGAGAGCGGCGCACAGGGGTGAATAAATGAAGAAAAAGAAATTTTCCTTGAGTTTATGGAAGCTCTCGGTACTTTCTATAACATTTTCGGCTCTTTCGGTTGCAGCTATTTGCACGGTAATATTCGCGTCGGTCTATAACCGTGAATTAATGCGCGACGCTGAACTTTTCGCCGCACAATCCGTCAACCAGACGACATCCGCCGTCAACAACTATCTTGAACTTATAAAGAAAAAGTTGACGGTTGTAAAGGATACTATCAATGATTGCGATTCCGCAGCCGATATGGAAGAAAGAATATCCGCGACCATAAAAATCGAAAGCGACATCTACGCTGTGACGGTTTATGATGAATACGGCAACATTATAAATTGCGTTGGCGGTGAAACGCCGCTTAAAGAAACCATTTACAAAGATCTTACATTTGACAGTGCGCTTTTTTCCTCGTCCGGCGAGTTTGCGATTTCCGCACCCCATGTACAGACAATGTTTGAAAGCCGATATCCGTGGGTCATAACGCTTGCCTGTAAAACCGACAGACCGATTTTAGGCAACGGTGCCTATATAGCGATGGATATAAGTTTTACAGAAATAGCGCAATATATTGACGGCGTGAGCGTCGGACGACACGGTTATTGTTTTATTGCGGACGATTTCGGCAATATCATTTACCATCCGCAGCAGCAATTGATTTTTTCCGGAATTAAAAGCGAAAACGTTTCGCTTTTATCCGGTTTGTCAGACGGTATTCACAAAAGCGGAACTACCCTTTATATGCTCGGCACCACATCGGACGGTAGGTGGCGCGTTGCAGGAATCAGTTTTACCGACTCCCTGATGGCGGAACGGCAAGGTCAAATAATAATCAGCATTGCGCTTTCTGTGCTTTGCTGCGCTGTTATAGCCGTAATAACGCTTTTAATTTACCTTAAAAATGTTAATGCGCCCGTTCGGAAAATGACAAAGGCAATGAGGGATTTTGAAAAAGACGCCGAAAATTTCGATTACAGCGGAGGAAAGATTACAGTAAGTGAATTCCGCGAACTGTCTGAATCGTTTGGACATATGTCGCGCAAGATCAAACAACTTATGGAACAGATAAAAAAAGACGAAACCACACTTCGGCGCACGGAATTGCGTGCATTGCAGGCACAGATAAATCCCCATTTTCTCTACAATACGCTTGATTCCATACAGTGGATGTGCGAACAGGGCAAGACCGAGGACGCGGCGAAAATGGTAAGGGCGCTTGCACGGCTGTTCAGAATAAGTATCAGTCGCGGCAGGGAACTGATTCCCGTTAAGGACGAGATCCGCCACGCGGAAAATTATCTTATAATACAGAAATACCGCTACAGCGGACGGTTTTCCTACACTTTCAATGTGGATGCTTCGCTTGAAAATTGCCTGTGTAATAAAATAACCATACAGCCGCTTGTGGAAAACGCCATTTACCACGGAATTGCTGATATGGACGACGGTAAAATTGAAATTTCCGTTCAACGTGCCGAAGATGATACAGACGATATTTTAATAACGGTTCGTGACAACGGCGTCGGTATGGCGGAAGAGCAATGCGCCGCAATTCTTGCAAAAGAGCGCTCGGATTCCGTCGGTATAGGCATTAAAAATGTCAACGACAGACTGCGAATATATTTCGGTGAAAAATACGGAATTTCCATTAAAAGCGAACTTGACGTCGGAACGACGGTCATTGTTAGAATACCGAGCAATGCGGAGGACAGACAAGATGAAATTTAAGATATTATTACCGATTTTGATTTTGGCTTTCCTTGCTGTTTCTGTGTCGGGCTGCGGTAAAAAAGATGAAATCAAAATATCGGTTATAGTAAAATCGGTCGATTCCGATTTTTGGCAGAACTTTAAAAACGGTGTTGACTCGGCTGCAACCGAATATAATGTTAAACTGACTTTTGAAGGCCCCCAAAATGAAGAAGATTATTTATCGCAGAATGAAATGATAACCAAAGCGGCGGAGAACGGCACAAATGTTATCGTGCTCTCTGCTATCGACAGAACAAGAAATGCACCTGCCGTAAACGCCGCCGTGCGCAAAGGCGTTCGGGTTATAGCGGCGGACAGCGCTTTGGATTCATCACTTGTAAGTCTTTTTGTCGGAACGAATAACCCGAAAGCAGGGGAAGCCGCCGGTAAGGCGCTGATATCTCAATTTTCGGACGGGGAAAAAATAAAGCTCGGCATAATAGGCTGCGGTAAAAAAACCGAAAACATTATTGAAAGGGAAGAGGGATTGCGTGAATATTTAAGCAATCTTGATAATGTAGAAACAGTTTCATCCGCAACGGCTGAGAGCAACGTTGAAAGTGCAAAAAAAGAAACGCTTGATATGCTTAAAGCTCACCCCGAAATCAATGCGCTTATCGGACTTAATGAGTGGTCTACACTCGGTGTCGGCGAAGCGGTAAAATCGCTTCAATTATCCGGGAGCATTAAAACAGTGGGCTTTGACACAAACACTGTTTCGGTAGGAATGCTGGAAACAGGCGAGATCGGTGCGCTTATAGTGCAAAACCCGTTTGCAATGGGATATTTAAGTGTTAAACAGGCGGCTGAGATGTATAACGCCGACAAAACGGCAGACGATATTATCTACACCGATGTCACGACCGTTAACAAGGATAATATGTATGATTCGGATATACAAAAAATACTTTTCGGTTTTAAATAAAAAGGGTGATTTATATGTACAAGCCAAATGAAAAAAGATACTCGGAAATGAAGTATAATCGCTGCGGTAACAGCGGTCTGATGTTGTCGGCGCTTTCGCTCGGACTGTGGCACAACTTCGGGGATAATGCAGACCCGGATAATATGAAACGGTTGATTTTTACCGCGTTCGATAACGGGATTACACATTTTGACCTTGCCAATAACTACGGGCCCGAACCCGGAAGTGCCGAAAGAAATTTCGGAAAAATATTAAACAGCGACCTTTCGACATATCGCGACGAGTTGATTATAAGCACAAAAGCCGGATATGAAATGTGGCAGGGGCCGTACGGAAATATGGGCAGCCGCAAATATCTGCTTGCAAGCCTTGACGCAAGCCTTAAAAGATTGGGGCTTGAATATGTTGATATATTTTATCACCACCGCCCCGACTCGGATACTCCGCTTGAGGAAACAATGGGCGCGCTGGCACAGGCGGTCAAATCAGGCAAAGCATTGTATGTCGGTCTTTCTAATTATGACGGCGAACAGCTTGTAAGGGCTGAAAGAATATTGTCCGAATTAAAATGTCCGTTTATAATCAATCAAAACCGTTATTCAATTTTTGACAGAACGGTTGAACAAAACGGTCTTAAATCACAGGCTGCAAAACTGAAAAAAGGAATAATTGTTTTCAGTCCCTTAGCCCAGGGTATGTTGACCGACAGATATCTTAACGGTATTCCGAAAGACAGCAGAATAGCAACCGACGGCAGATTTTTAAAAGAATCCGCAATAACACCCGGTCGCCTTGAGCAAATAAGAAAACTAAACGAAATTGCAAAAGGCAGGGGACAAACGCTTGCGGAAATGGCACTTGCCTGGTTGCTTAGGGACGACGCGATTACTTCCGTTTTAATCGGTGCATCAAAATCTTCGCAAATACTTTATAATATCAAAGCGATAAACAATACCGATTTCAGTGCCGAAGAACTCGCGGCAATTGATAAAATTTCAAAATAAAATAAAAAAAGATAACCGGCAAGTCGAAATTAACGGCTTGCCGGTTATCTTTGGTGGTCTGAATCTTCTTTAAGGATTTCCTCATATGTTAATTTTAAAATATTTACCATCGTCTTGATTTCAATATCGGTTACGAATCTTTTGCCGCACTCTATGCGCTGAACAGCGTTTTTATCAAGGTCAAGACCTGCTATTTGCAACTTATCGGCAAGTTCGCGCCGGGAAATGTCCATTTCTTTTCGCCGTATTTTAATGTTTTTACCGCAAATGTTATTTAGTCCCTCCGGTGTCTTATTTATAAACATAATTTCTTCTTTTTTGACATTTAGCACTTGTCAACATAAAGACCATATGTTATACTAAAGAAAAATATGACATTTACTAAATGTCAATTAAGGATCCTGAATATGCCTAATAGTTTTAAATTCAAAAAGCACGGTAACGCATTTTTACGCGTATGTTCTTTTTATAGCGGTATTTTCTTTATGTGCTTTATCAGGCTGTTTTTTACCGCGAAATGCCGATAATTCAGCACAAGAGGAAAGCAGCGACAGCACAACTGAAACGGCGGAATTTTCAATAGGTGAAACATTTTTGGGCGACGGACTTAATATTACACTGCAGAATGTTGAAGATTGGAATTCTGATAATAGATTTATGACGCCTAAGGATGGATATAAATTTATTAGAACTTATTTTATTCTTGAAAACACAGGTAGTTCTTCAATACTTTTGAGGCCATATGATTTTGACTGTTATGCCGACAACTCTAAAATGGAAAGGGCGAGTTTTAGCGATAACGCCCTGAAGTCAACAAACATTTCAGAAGGCAGGGAATTACAAGGATATATATATTACGAAGTTCCTGTGAATTGTCAAAGTATCGAAATAGAATATTCTTCTGTTTGGTGGGATACTGAAAAAGTGATATTTAAGGTTAAATAAAGAAGCAAACTAAATAAGCAGGATAAACACCCGACAGGTTGAATTAAACAACTTGTCGGGTGTTTCATATCTCAGTTATATCTTTGTTTTATATTACATCAGACTTCTGTAAATCTCTGCGATTTCTTCAACCGAGGTATCTCTCGGGTTGCCGGGACGGCAGGCGTCCGCAAATGCGGATTCGGCAAGTGCAGGAATATCTTCCTCTTTAACAATTCCTTTAAGGGTTGACGGAATACCTACATCCTCCGAAAGTCGGCGAACGGCGTCAACTGCGGCTTTGCGGTATTCTTCAACGGTCATATTGTCTACACCTTCAACGCCCATTGCCTTTGCGATATCTTTGTATTTTTCGCCCGTGTATTCGGCGTTGTACGCCATAACCGCAGGTAAGAGTATAGCGCAGGCTTTGCCGTGCGGCGTGTCATAATAAGCCGATAGGGTGTGAGCCATTGAATGGTCAACTCCAAGCCCGACATTTGAAAATCCCATACCTGCAATATATTGACCGAGAGCCATACCTTCGCGGCCGCTCTTTTCGTTCTTAACAGCGTCGCGCAGCGAACGCGAAATTATTTCAATCGCCTTAATGTGGAACATATCCGAAAGTTCCCAAGCGCCTTTTGTAATGTACCCTTCGATTGCGTGGGTAAGCGCGTCCATACCCGTGGCGGCTGTAAGCGAAGCCGGCATGGTTGACATCATATCGGGGTCAACAACGGCGATAATCGGGATATCGTGCGCGTCAACACATACAAATTTACGCTTTCTTTCAACATCTGTTATAACATAGTTAATTGTAACTTCGGCTGCGGTTCCTGCCGTGGTGGGAACTGCAATTATCGGTACACATTTATTTTTGGTGGGTGCAACGCCCTCAAGCGAGCGGACGTCGGCAAATTCGGGGTTAGCAACTATAATCCCTATTGCTTTTGAAGTATCCATAGATGAGCCGCCGCCGATAGCGACAATACAATCGGCGCCGCAAGCCTTAAATTCTTCAACGCCGTGCTGAACGTTTTCAATAGTCGGGTTGGGTTTTATATCGGAATACAGTTTGTAATCAATTCCTGCCTTTTCAAGCAAATCGGTAACCTTTTTTGATACACCGAATTTAACAAGGTCGGGGTCGGATGCTACAAACACCTTTTTAAAACCGTGACCCTTAATTTCTTCGGGTATTACTTCTATGGCGCCCCACCCGTGATATGAGGTTTCATTAAGCATAAATTTGTTCATAAAAAATCACCTTTCTTTTAATTGATAATCACACGGAATATCAAAATTCCTTGTAATAATTATATTATAGTATATAAAATTCACATTTTCAATTAAAAAATCGTTAATAATTTGTTACAATTGAACACAATTTATAAAAATGCTGCCTTATCCTATTTTCAGTTCTTTATTATTTTAATTATTTTTTTAATCAGCGCGGCGCTTAAATATGTTCTGTCGGCAGTGTGCAGAGCATGATATATATCTTTAGTGCTTTTAAGTACATATTCGTTTTTAACGGGGCTGTTATTGTTAAGCAGCAGCGTGTAACCCTTTACCCAAACTTTAGCACCGTTTTCCTCCAAATGGCGCACAAGTATATAAACCTGGCGTTTCACCTGTTTTATCGGGTTTTTTACAATTTTAGCATAGGTGTTGCCGGCTTCGGTGGTGTGGTATTTAGTCCATTCGAAATCTTCTTCACGCCCTACAAGGCTGCCGTTATAATTTTTAACTTCTATAATAAAAACACCGTACTTGTTTACTATAACATTATCAAGTTCGGTTTCTTTACCGTCATAAAAAACCGTAATATTTGTAAACAACCTGTCGTCATCGTCAAGGCACTTTTTTATAATTTCGGTTGCCCGCAATTCGCCGTATCTTCCTGCTTCTTCGGCAAGAAATTCATCTTCTGTTTTTTGGGATTGTGCTTCGCATATTGCTACTACGATAATAACTATAACCGATAATATTAAAACTGCGGTTATAATCATAATAAGTGTCATTTCCATAATGCCTCCGATAGTTTTAATTTGAGGTTAATTTTGTAACTGCTTCAAGTATTACTTCGGTAACATCATCAAGCGTGACGGAAAAACCGCGCTTAAAGCATTCGGCAACCACATCAACACAAGCGCTTACAAAAAAATATGTTTGTACCTGCTGTTTTTTAATATCGGACGATAGCGGCAAAGGAAGTACATCTTCATTAATTTTTTGAACTATTATTCTTTTTAATTTTTCAACAAAAAGTCTCGTAGATTTTGCGCCCATGACCATTCTGTAACTGCTCTCGTTCTCTTTAAGAAAATCAATTATACCGCGTGTGTAGTATTTAAAATTTCGTTCAATTTCTTACACTCCGAATTAAAATGTTGCTTGAACTTTGTTATTTTCCAATTATAATTGAGAACACGAAAATTTGCAACTGCCGTACAAAATTTTATTAAAAATCCGGGAAGAATTTATATGGCGAAAAAAGTCAGTCTAAAAACCGCTTCGTAATCCACTTTATTTCAAGCCAAAATTCAATTTCAACCGTCGGACTTCTGATAGGTATCGGTACAATATGTTCGGTGGTTACGATTACCGTAATACTTCCGTCCGTACTGTATCTGCTTGATAAATTCGTGCTCAAACTCTCAATAAAATCAAAAAAATAAAATCACAACAACATTACGGCGGTGCCTTTAATCGGGCGCCGCCGTTTTATAATATCACGGTCTGTTAAATTTATCTAACAGAACTTTTAAATGACGAAAGGTAAAATCCCACAAGGCAAACGGTCAATACAAGTGAAATTGCGGCAGAAACGGAAATGTCACTTTTCCCCGATATAAAATTCACGGAGTTTGACAGCGTTGCGGCTGTCACAGGAGATATTCCAAGGATTATCTTGCATATTAAGTAAGACAGTGCTCCGTGCAGCAGCCTTGTTACAAAAAACCGTACAATGTCGGGCAAAAAAGATCGCGCGGCTGACAGCACCTGCAAATGAACCGAGAACCCTGAAAAGCCGAGAAAGAAAGCGGTCATCGGTATTGAAAGCCTATAATCGGAAAGTCCGCTTGTAACCTCGGCAAGGCAGGAAACGTACGTTTTTATTTCACTGTTTAACGGCAATATTTTTATAATGGAACAAATAGCCGAAAAAAGCACAACACACGCACAAATTGAGAGCATTGAGTTTGAGGCGTTTGCCACTGAATCCACAAATCTGTCGGAAACGGCCGCCGAATTGCTTTTAAAATTCCGCGGTACGGATTTTTCTTTATTTAAGGCGGTAGAAATACGGCAAATTATAAAAGAAGCCGCAATATGTGACAAAAATAATATAATACCCGCCTTACGGTAGCCGAACATTCCTGTCCCGACTGCAATTATTATAAAGGAAGGACCGCCGTTTACACAAAATCCGAGAAGTATCTGCGCCCTTTTTTCTGAAATCAGTCCGTCTTTATATAGTTGGGAAACAAGCCGCGAGCCCATCGGATACCCGGATATCATAGACATTAAAAAAATTTCGGTTTCTCTTACCGACATCCCGAATATTACCTGCGTCACCCGTTCTGCAAATGTCGGGAATTTTTTTCCGCAAAGCGAAGAATCAACAAAATAACTTAAAACCCCAAAAGGAAATAGGGACGGAATTACCACACGAAAGCAGAGAATCATTCCGCTTATAACACCGTTTTTAACGGTTTCGGGCACAATAAATATTGCGCCGCCGAATGTAACGCATAAAGCGATGCACATAATTATTTTGAATTTTTGCACGGTATGATTCACATTCATATTCATCACCGTTTAATTATACTGTCCGCGCCATAGAATTATTAGCGGAAAGCAGGCATATTTTATAGTAATACTACCGAAAGGATGGTGCCGTATTGGCTAAAAAAATCAGGCTCGGAATAAAAGACAAAAAGGATAAAATACGTTTGTTTTCGTATGAGGAAGATATAAAAAAAGCGGCCGGAAAATATTTTAAAATTGAAATCATATCGGATAACAATGCTCTTGTTGAGGGGTGCTGCGGCGTCTTAAATTATTATGATACCGTTATAACCCTTGCGGTTGACGGAGGTTCGGTTTGTTTTTGCGGAAACGGTTTGGATCTGAATTCACTTTGCGACGGCACACTTGAAATAAGCGGCTTGATCACCTCGGTTGAATATAATATAGATCACCGTAAAAAAAGAAAGGGCAGGAGGTAGGAAAGAGTTGTTTATCGGCAAAGTTTATCGGTTTATCTGCGGATATGTTGAATTCACTGCTTCCGGTGATGATCCCGAAAGCATACTGAATTCTTTTTTTAAAAACGGGATATTTATTTGGAATGTTCGCAGAACAAACGGATGCATCACCGCCTGCGTCGGTGCACACAATTATAAAAAAATACATTCGCTACGCAAAAAGGGACAGAAAACTCAGGTAGTACAAAAATACGGATTACCCTTTTTTGCAAAAAAATATCACTGCAGATACGGTATAATAGTAGGGGCAATTATATTTGCAGCGCTTATGTTTTTTCTGCCCACAAGAATATGGAACATTGAAATTTGCGGAAACAGCAACATACCTGCCGAAACAATAAAGGGCGCGCTGAACTCGCTCGGTGTGTATGAAGGGGTAAAGACTTCTTCGCTTAACACCGGCGTACTTAAATCACAATTACCCTTAAAGATACCCGATATAGCCTGGGCAGCCGTAAATATTGACGGTATGAAGGTTACGGTTGAAATAAGTGAAACTCAAAAATCGGAACTTAAAAACGATCCGCCGTGTAACCTTAAAGCGTCCCGCGACGGTATAATAAAATCAGTGCTTATCAATAACGGCCGCGCGGAAGTCAGTGCGGGACAATCTGTTGCAAAAGGGGACGTTTTGGTTTCGGGCGTTGCCGAATACAAAGATACAAGCATTGAATTTAAAACGGCAGACGGTGTTGTAACCGCCGAGGTTGAAAGGGAATTTAAGGTTTATGTGCCGTTTAAAAAAGTTGTGGCAGAAAGGACGGGCAAAAGTGAAAAACGCACCGTGATAAGGTTTATGCAAACAGATATTCCGTTGTTTATCGGTAAAGTCAAGTATGATTATGATAAAAAATTAACGGAATACCGTTACAATAAAAACGGTTCGTACTTACCGATAACACTTAAAAGCGCAAATTTTTATGGAACAAAAAACACAACATATTTTATGTCATATGATGAAGCGGTTACAGAGGCGGATATGCAGCTTAAAAATTATATATCAACGGATAAAAATATTGTTTCAGTTATATCGCAAAGCGATACAATCGAAAAATCCAAAGACGGAATAACCGTAACCCGCAGTGCAACTCTTGAAGAAAATATAGCAATTCCCGAAATTATATTATTTAGTACTGTAAATTAGGTAATAAATGTGTTACAATAGTATCGATAAGGGAAAATCGAGTTTTCAGCAACGGTGTTGCCCGCTTTGCACTTTTAAATATTTGCACGGAGGTTAAAAAATGCTTGAACAAACAGTTAACATCGAACGAATGGAACAGGTGGTTGAACTTTTCGGCAATTTTGATAAAAATGTTAAATTTATTGAGAATGAATATAACGTTACGGTTGTTTCACACGGAAGCGAAATAAAAGTCAAAGGTGAGCCGACAAATGTCAGCCTTGCTATGCGTGCAATAAATGCTATGATAGAAACACTTAATAAAGGCGAAATGCTTAACGAGCAGAATATCAGGTACATTATGTCTTTAGTTGCCGACAACGAAGATTCAAACATTGTTAGTTTAACCGACAGCGACTGCGTGTGCATTACCTCAAAAGGAAAGCCGATCAAAGCAAAAACTTTCGGACAACAGAAATATATTGACGCAATAGAAAAAAACACCATAACCGTGGGTGTAGGCCCTGCCGGAACGGGCAAAACATATTTAGCGGTTGCGGAAGCTGTTGCAGCTTTCAGAAGTAAGCAGGTCAACAGAATTATTCTTACGCGTCCGGCGGTTGAAGCCGGGGAAAAGTTAGGATTTTTACCGGGCGATTTACAACAAAAGGTTGACCCGTATCTGCGCCCGCTTTATGACGCATTGTTTGATATGCTGGGAGCAGAGAATTTCGCGAAGTGTCAGGAACGCGGTGATATTGAGGTTGCACCGCTTGCTTATATGCGCGGACGGACCCTTGACGACAGTTTTATAATACTGGATGAAGCGCAAAACACCACCAGCGAACAAATGAAAATGTTTTTAACCCGTTTAGGCTTTAATTCAAAGGCGGTAGTTACCGGCGATATCACACAGATCGACCTGCCGGACGGCAAAAAATCAGGTTTGAAAGAGGCTGTTTCCATACTTAAAAACATTAAAGATATTGCAATAATAAAATTCAGTGAAAAAGATGTCGTGCGTCACCACCTTGTACAGGAAATCATAAAAGCTTATGAAAGGGCATACGAGAGAAGGCAAAAGGTATGACGTTTTTAGAATTCTCAAACAACCAAAATTTTATGGAAGTTGACGACTTCTTGTTAAGCCTTGTAAAACGCGCTTGCGAAGCAACCTTAGAGTATGAAAACTTCCGCGGTGACGCCGAGGTCTCCGTCACTTTTACCGATAATTCGGAAATACACGAACTTAATTTGCATTTTCGCAATATTGACCGTGAAACAGATGTACTTTCTTTTCCATTGGGCGAGAACGGGGAATATGACATAGACCCCGAAAACGGTGCCTGTCAATTGGGTGATATAGTAATTTCCGTAGAAAAAGCAAAACAACAAGCGGAGGAATACGGTCACTCCTTCAACCGTGAAGTTGCTTTTTTGACAGTTCACTCTATGCTTCATTTGTTAGGATACGATCACGTAAACAATAAAGCAGAGGAAGAAGATATGTTTAAAAGGCAGCACGAGATCCTTGAAAAAATGGGTGTAAAAAGGGAATGAACGGATTTTTCAGAAGTTTTAAATATGCATTTGAGGGTATTATTGCTGTTTTCAAATCCGGACGCAATTTCAGATTTATGTGTTTTTGCGGTTTATTAAGCATTACTGCTGCAATTCCGATTTTAAAAACACCGACCGAATGGATGATTCTGATTACGGCTGTAGGTATGACTTTATGTGCCGAAGCATTTAACTGTTCGATTGAGCGTTTGTGTGACAGAGTTACTAAACGTCGTGAAGAATATATAAAATATGTTAAAGATGCGGCAGCTGCGGCTGTGCTGATTTTATCAATATCCGATTTAATAATCGGTATATTATTATTCTGTATCGACTGTAAGTTTCTTAAAATATTCGATTATTGCCGCAATCACTTATGGTATCCGGTTGTTATAGCCGCCTTAATTATTATCGCATTTATAACGGTGCCGAAAAAACATAAAGACAAAAAATGAACGGAGAATAAAATATGAACGAGCAAACTGCTGCATTTATATCTATAATCGGTCGTCCGAACGTTGGGAAATCTTCAATCCTTAACCGTATAATCGGTCAAAAAGTCGCAATCGTATCCGATAAATCCCAGACTACGCGCACGCGTATAATGGGGGTTTATAACAAGGAAAACACACAACTTGTTTACATAGATACTCCCGGATTTCACAAACCGAGAAATATCCTGGGGAAAAAAATGATAAAAGCCGTCGGCGACGGTATGAGCGACGCTGATGCGGTAACCCTTGTTGTGGAAGCAAATCCTAAATTCGGATTTGACCCCGAAAATTTACCTGCTGCCGAAATTGAACTGATAAACAGCATAAAAAAACGCCGTTTAAAGGCAATACTTGTGATAAACAAAATTGATACGCTGACCGATAAATCGGAATTGTTACCTATGATTTCGGCATACAGCGCCTGCCTCGATTTTGATGCGGTTGTACCTCTTTCCGCCAAAACGGGGGAGGGAATAGATACTCTGATTACAGAGCAATTAAAATTTGCCGCACCTTCGCCGCATTATTTTGATGACGATTCTTATACCGACCAACCCGAACGCGTAATGGTTGCCGAAATTATAAGGGAAAAGATTTTAAGACTTATGGATAAAGAAATTCCTCACGGAATTGCAGTTGAAATCGAAAAATTTGCAGAGCGTAAAAACAAATCCGACGAAACCGTTATGGATATAGGTGCCGTAATATATTGCGAGCGTGAGTCACACAAAGGAATTGTTATCGGCAAAGGCGGCGCTATGCTTAAAAAAATCGGCAGCCTTGCCAGAACCGACCTTGAAGACTTTTTTTGCTGCAAGGTCAACTTGCAGCTTTGGGTAAAAGTTAAAGAAGATTGGCGCAACCGCGGCGGAATAATTCACAATTTCGGTCTTGACTGATATTACCTTTAATATTACGGTTCACAGCGCCCAAAATAATTTTACAAAAACTATTTTGGGGGTCTTGAAAATGAACAGTTTTGAGGCATGGAATATATTTTTAAAAACTGGCGCTGTTGAGGATTATATTAATTATTCAAGATGCAGAAAACGCGAGGCCGACGGTGGTGGACAATATGAAAATCAAAACAACAGGTCTGGTATTAAAGACAACCGACATAAGGGATAACGACAAGGTGTTGACGGTACTGTCGCCCGATCACGGTCTTATGAGCATTTTTGCAAACGGCATACGTAAAATCGGGCACCGGAATTCCGCCGCCTGTTCACCTTTTTGTTATTCGGAATTTACATTAAACAAGGGTTCAAGAGGCACATATACAGTAACGGAAGCGACCGTGAACGAGATGTTTTACGAACTGCGCTCGGATATTATCAAATTGTCTGTAGCGCAGTACATATGTGAAATCTGTATGTTCTTTTCAGACGAGGGCGATCCTGCGGCAGAATTGTTGCAGACCGCACTGAATTGCCTTTATTGCCTTGCAAACGAAAAAGCAAGCCC
Organism: Agathobacter sp.; assembly: GCA_963656085.1. Classification (GTDB taxonomy): domain Bacteria; phylum Bacillota; class Clostridia; order Oscillospirales; family Acutalibacteraceae; genus CAVALG01. The sequence goes on along the minus strand of CAVKHV010000010.1, from coordinate 21,168 downwards.
CACACTTGTTAAAGCGGTTGCAGAACTGCGTACAGCCTCCGTTTGCGGATATATGCCGAGCATTGAAGGCTGCAATAACTGCGAAAAAATAAATGCCGATTTTTACTTTAATATAAATGACGGCGTACTGCTTTGTAAAAATTGCCTCACAAGCGGGGCATTTATTCCTGTAAACAATACGGTTCTCGCCGCTATGCACCATATAATATATTCGGAACCGAAAAGGCTTTTTTCGTTTAAAATACCGCAAAAAACAGAATCGGAACTATCAAATTTAACGGAAAAATACCTTTGCGAACAAACGGAACACCGTTTTAAAATGCCTGATTTTATAAGATCGCTCGGAATCACCGCAGGCATCTGATAAAGGAGAAAAATGAAAAAACACAACGGCGAACAATATTATATTGCACTTGAATTAGATAAAGTGCTTGCAAAACTTTCGGATTGCACCGATATGGCGGATGCAAAGGAACTTTCCTTAACACTTTCGCCTTCACCTGATATGGAGGAGGTCAAAAGGCGGCTTAATGAAACCGATGAAGCCTATGTTCTGTCGGCGAAATTCGGTGCGCCGTCATTCGGCTCTGCAAGAAACGTAATTAACCCGCTCGCCCGTGCCGCTGCAGGCGCGGTCCTTTCAATGCACGAATTTTTAGATATCGGTGAAACATTACGGGTAATACGCTCTGTAAAAGAGTGGCGTAAAAATTCGGAAAGCAATAACACACCGATTACCGACGCGCTGTTTGACGCACTTACCCCGTCAAAATATCTTGAAGACAGAATATTTAACTCAATTAAAAATGAAGAGGAATTGTTTGACACGGCTTCACCGGAACTGAGCAACATCCGCCGTCATATGCGGGCTTGCGCCTCCAATGTTCGGGACAGGCTTGACAAAATGATAAAGGGAGGGGCAACGGCGAAATATTTACAGGATGCAATTGTAACTCAACGCGACGGACGCTTTGTCGTCCCTGTTAAAGTTGAATACCGTGCTCAGGTTCCCGGACTTGTACACGATACATCCTCGTCGGGTGCAACTGTTTTTATAGAGCCTATGGCAGTCGTCGAAATAAACAATGAAATCAAGATATTGCAGTCTAAAGAAAAAGAGGAAATCGAACGCATTTTAGCGGAACTGTCCGCAGATGCTGCCGGAATATCAAAAACCGCTGCCGAATCATATAAGGCTCTTGTTAATTTAAGTTTTATTTTCGGGAAAGCCGACCTTGCGTATAAAATGCGTGCTGTTAAACCGTTAATTAATAACAGTGAAAGAATTGTGCTGAAAAATGCACGTCATCCGCTGATACCTGACTCGCGCGTTGTACCGATATCGGTCGAATTAGGCAAAAGTTTTGACACACTTGTTATAACAGGTCCCAACACAGGCGGCAAGACCGTAGCGATAAAAACGCTGGGACTTTTAACCCTTATGACTATGTGCGGGTTGATGGTACCGTGCGACGACGGATGCGAACTTGCCGTATTCCGCAATGTCTTTGCCGACATAGGCGACGAGCAAAGTATTGAGCAATCGCTTTCGACTTTTTCGGCACATATGACCAATATCATATCAATTATAAAAAGCGCAGGGAAGGGCAGCCTTGTGCTTATTGACGAGCTGGGGTCCGGCACCGACCCTGTTGAGGGCGCTGCACTCGCAACCGCCATTCTTGATCAATTGCGTAAAAACGGCGCCCTGATTGCCGCCACAACGCATTATCCCGAACTTAAAACTTATGTCCTTGAGACCGACGGCGTTGCAAACGCCTGCTGCGAATTTGATATCAAAACCCTTACACCTACATACAGACTTATTATCGGTGCGCCCGGACGCTCAAACGCATTTGCAATTTCGCAAAAACTTGGGTTGCCCGAAAATATTATAAAGAATGCGGAAAAACTTGTTTCAGACGATGCGAGAAGATTCGAAACGGTTGTCGCAGCACTTGATGAGGCGCGCCACAACGCCGAAACCGAAGCAAAAAAGGCAGAAAAAATACGCATTGAACTGGAAACGGTTCGTCAAAAAAACAAGCAGCGTACAGATAACATACAGGCAGAGAAAAGCAAGATTCTGGAACGTGCAAGAAATGAGGCAATGAATATTGTTGAAAAAGCAAGAGCCGAATCTTCACGTATGCTCGGCGAACTTGAAGATATTAAAAAGCAAGAGAATAAAACCGCAGCCGACAGATTGGCAAGGGCGCGTGCAGCTGTTAAATCCGGTATTAGGAAACTTGAAGATACTGCCGATCCGGTTGTAAATAATTCAGCAGATAATAAACTCAACAGACCGCCGAAGGTTGGCGAGGAAGTCAAAATAATTGATATCGACCGGCGCGGCACGGTTCTTGAGGTTGATGAAAAATCAAAAAACGCCTTGGTTTTAGCAGGAATTATAAAATTGCGTGTTTCGTTTGTTAATCTTGCAGCCGTAACAGAAAAGCCTAAACCGCAAATACCGCGCACACGCAACGTAAATCACGGCATAAGCGCCGCAACGCGACGTGCCGCTCTTGAAATTGACCTTAGGGGTATGGCAAGCGATGAAGCCGTAATGGAACTTGACAGATTTATTGACGACGCGATTATTTCAAAAGTGCATTCCGTATCAATTATACACGGAAAGGGAACAGGTGTGCTGAGAAAAGCTGTTGCAGACTATTTAAGACATAACAGGTCTGTAGTTTCTTTCAGGCTCGGCACATTCGGCGAAGGCGAAAGCGGAGTGACAATAGCGGAATTAAAATAAAACGGGGTGCAATATGAAACTTATAATTGCTTCAAACAACGGACACAAATTAAACGAAATAAAAGCAATACTCGGGAAACGGTTTGACGAAATACTATCGTTAAAAGAGGCGGATATTGACCATGATACCGTTGAGGACGGATCAACATTTATCGAAAACGCAATAAAAAAAGCAAGCGAAATAACCGCAATTACCGGGTGCTGTGCGCTGGCTGACGACAGCGGACTTTGCGTTGATGCACTCGGCGGCGCCCCCGGTATTTACTCTGCACGTTTTTGCGGGGAACACGGTAATGATAAGAAAAACAATCAACTTTTGCTGAAAAAATTAGAGGGAATTTCCGAACGTTCCGCTCACTTTGTCTGTGCGGTTGCTTTAACATACCCTGACGGCACCGTAAAGACAGCCGAGGGGTGCTTTTACGGTAAGATAGGATACGAAGAAAAGGGCGAAAACGGCTTTGGGTACGACCCTTTATTTTATATTCCCGAATACGGCAAAACCGCCGCCGAACTTTCGGCAGAACAAAAAAACGCCATCAGTCACAGAAAAAAAGCGCTCGAACTCTTACTTAAAAAACTGTAAGAATTCGAGCGCGGCGTCTGCCGTTTAATTATTCAACCGTAACGGATTTTGCAAGATTTTTCGGCTTATCAATATCGCAATTATTAAGTTTAGCGACATGGTAGGAAAGAAGCTGCAGCGGTATTACTTCGCAGGATGCCGCAAACAACGGTTCGGTGTTTGAAACATAAAGCACGTCGTCCGCCTCCGCCTGCATAGCGCTGTTGCCCTCGTGAACTACGCCGAGCACTGTTGCCGAACGTGCTTTAACCTCTTTAACATTGCTCATAAACTTTTCAAACAAACGCTCATAGCAGGCAAGCGCTATAACAAGTCTGCCTTCTTCAATAAGCGATATTGTTCCGTGTTTCAATTCACCGGCAGCGTACGCTTCGGAATGAATATATGATATCTCTTTAAGTTTTAATGAGCCTTCAAGTGCAACCGCAGCGTCAATATTTCTTCCGATAAAGAATATATTACGTTTTGAATAGTATTTTTGTGCTATTCTTTCAATATCGGTGTTAATATCAATGGTATGCTGCATTTGTTCAGGGAGTTTTAAAAGCGATTGTGTTAACTCGGTTTTACGGTCTGCGCTGATTGTACCGGTAACTGCGGCGCCGTATATCGCAAAAGCATAAAGAAGAGCCAACTGTGTTGTATATCCCTTGGTTGTTGCAACTGCAATTTCGGGCCCTGCCCAGGTGTAAAGCACATCATCAGACAGTTTTGCAATAGTGCTTCCCACAACATTTACAATTGAAAGAACACGTGCGCCGCGTGATTTTGCTTCTTTCATTGCAGCTATAGTATCGGCTGTTTCGCCCGACTGGCTTATAACTATCAACAGTGTTCTATCATTAATTATCGGATTTCTGTAGCGCAATTCACTCGCAAGGTCGACCTCGACAGGCTTACGCATCAGTTCTTCAATTACATATTTACCAACCTGACCGGCATAGCACGCCGAGCCGCATGCTGTTATTACTATACGGTCAATGTTGTTTAATTCTTCGGCAGTCATATTGAAACCGTCAAGAACGATCTCTCCGTTTTTAACGCGCGGTGCGATTGTCTTTTTTACAGCCTCGGGTTGCTCAAATATTTCTTTCAGCATAAAGTGATCATAGCCGCCTTTTTCGGCAACATCCACACTCCAGTCAACGGTTGCTATCTCGCGTTTGACGGGATTCAGGTCGTAATCAAACACCTCAACACTGTCTGGTGTCAAAACAGCAATATCCCCGTCATCAAGATAAATTACATCTTTGGTATGGGATATAAGCGCAGTTATATCGGAAGCAATAAAGTTTTCATTTTTTCCTACGCCCGCTATTAACGGGCTTGACATTTTAACACCTATCAATTTTTCGGGTTCATCGGCACAAATTATGCCGAGACCGTATGAACCGCGCAACATTTTTACCACATCGACAACCGCTTTGACCAAATCGCCTTTATAGAAATATTGGACAAGTTGAGGTATAACCTCGGTATCGGTCTCACTTTTAAAACTGAAACCTTTTGAAACCAAGAACTCACGTAATTCAATGTAGTTTTCTATTATTCCGTTATGTACAACAGAGAACTTCCCGTTATCGGACAGATGGGGGTGAGCGTTAAGTTCGCTGGGCTTGCCGTGTGTTGCCCATCTTGTATGACCGATTCCGATTTTACCCGAAATACTTTCGCCGCAATTGGTTTTATCCATCAGCAAATGAATTCTGCCGACGGTTTTTTGGGTTGTTATATTGCCGCTGTCAATGACTGATATTCCGGCAGAATCATAACCGCGGTATTCAAGTCTTTCCAGTCCCTTCAGCAATATCGGGGCAGCCTTTTCACGCCCTGTATATCCCACAATTCCACACATATATTTTTCTCCCTTCAGTTGTTAAACTGATTGCACAATATAATAACATTATATTTATTTTCAGCTAAAATGTCAAGACTGAAATATTTGCCCTCTCGCTTTTTAATTATATATGTCCAAAATATAGGCGATTTGATGATTGCTTTGTCTATATATACCAATCAAACAAACAATATATTGCACAAAATTTTTACTTTATTTTTGTGAAAAACCGCCTTTGAAATTTAAAAACTGTTATGATAAAATTGTTTAAACGAGTAGCAAAATGCGTAAGTCAGGTTTCGGGCTGCGCATTATTTTTTTTGCTTTTAGGAGGTTATTAAATGAAAGAAAACAAACAGTTATCACTCGGATCCGGAAGTGTCGCGAAACTCATTGTAAAATACGCTGTTCCCTGTGTAATTTCACTGCTTGTCGGCGCACTGTACAACATTGTGGATCAGATATTCATAGCAAACGCAAAATACTTAGGTTCTTACGGGAATGCGGCAAACACAGTTGTCTTTCCTCTAACTGTAATTGCTTTAGCCGTCGCTGTTATGATTGGTGACGGTTGCTGCGCCTTTGTTAGTCTGAGCCTTGGCAGAAACAAACCCGAAAATGCCAAGAAGGGCATAGGCAATGCAGTTATCGTAACGGCTTTAACAAGCGTATTGCTTACAGTGGTATACCTTATTTTCAGCAATCAGATAATTAAATTATTCGGTGGCAGCGTAAACCGGGAAACTTTCAATTGTTCAAAGGAATATTTCTTTTGGATAACACTCGGCATACCGTTTTATATGTTTGGTCAGGCTATGAATCCCGTTATCCGCGCAGACGGAAGTCCTAAATTTGCTATGGTCTCAACATTAGCAGGTGCATTAACAAATATAATCCTTGATCCTATATTTATATTTGTATTCAGATGGGGAATGATGGGCGCTGCTGTTGCTACTGTAATCGGTCAAATTATAACTGCACTTCTCTCGGTTTGGTATCTTTGCAATACGCAAACCGTGAAACTCACAAAAAGCGATTTTAAATTGCAAAATAAAATTGTTAGAAAAACACTTGCATTGGGTATTTGCAGTTTTCTCTCACAAATTTCACTCGTCGCCGCAATGGCAGCAATTAATAATATGATCAATAAATACGGTGCATTAGATAAAATTTTCGGTCAGGAACAGTATGCCCAAATTCCAATGGCGGTTGTAGGAATAGTTATGAAATTTTTTCAAATAGTTATCTCAATAGTAGTCGGTATGGCGGCGGGTTGCATTCCGATAGTCGGGTTTAATATGGGCGCAGATTTAAAAGATAGGGTTAAAAAACTGTTTACGGAACTATTGTTTGCCGAAACCTGTGTAGGTGTAATTGCTTTAATTATTGTTGAGATATTTCCAAAAACACTTATAGGAATTTTCGGTGCAGCAAATGAAAGCGTATATTATACCGATTTTGCCGTAAAAGCATTTCGAATTTACCTGTGTATGCTGGTTTTAGCCTGTATAAACAAAGCCACATTCATTTTCTTGCAGGCAATGGGCAAAGTTGTTGCCTCAACTGCAATTTCAATGATACGCGAAATAGTATTCGGTGTCGGATTTGCAGTACTGTTACCGATGTTTTTCGGGCTTGACGGCGTTTTGTATTCAATGCCTGTTTCGGACATTCTGACGGCTGTGTTTTCCGCTGTAATTATTGCGGTAACATACAAACAACTGTCCGCGAAAAAGCAAATGCCGCGTAAAGAATAATCATTTGTTACAACGGAGTATGATTTTAAAACATTAAGTCTTTCTATATAAGCGAAAAAGTCAGGAAAATTGCACGTGCAAACAATGCGCATATCCACGCAATGCCGCATTGACCGATTATTACGGCAGCCGCCCATTTTATGCCCAGTTCCCGTTTAACTGCGGCTACCGCCGCAACACACGGAGTATAAAGCAGGCAAAACACCAACATACTTACCGCGGATGAACTTGACATAAAAGAATCCACCGATACACCGACAGATAAAATTTTAAGTGTTGAAACTACACATTCCTTTGCCATAAACCCCGATATCAACGAAGTAACCGGTCGCCAATCGCTTAATCCGAGTGGGATAAATATAGAGGCGATTAATCCCGAAATGTGTGCTAATATGCTGTCTTTTGAATCGGAAACAATATTCATACCGAGGTCATATGTTTGTAAAAACCATATTATAATTGAGGCAAGGAATATGATTGTAAAAGTGCGGCTTAAAAAATCTTTTATTTTATCTCTTAACAGCAAGAGAACACTTTTTATGCCGGGCATTCTGTAATTTGGCAACTCGAGGATAAGCGGATCTGTTTCGCCTTTAAACAAAGTGTTTTTTAAAACCAATGCAACAATTACTGCGACCGCAATCCCTAAAAAATACAGTCCGGTAATAATCAAGCCGCTGAATTCCGGAAAAAAGGTTTGTACAATGAAGCCGTAAACAGGAAGTTTGGCAGTGCAACTCATAAACGGAATAAGCATAACCGTAAGGCATTTATCCTTTCGGGAAGAGATGGTGCGTGTCGCCAAAACAGCCGGAACCGTACAACCGAAGCCTATGAGCATAGGAACAATACTTCGACCCGATAAACCTATTTTACGTAATAATTTATCCGTAATAAAAGCTATACGCGCCATATATCCGCTGTCTTCAAGCAGCGAAAGGAAAAAGAACAGAATAATAATTATCGGCAAAAACACAATAACGCTGCCGACCCCCGAAAAGATTCCGTCGATAATTAACTTTCTTACCGTTTCATTGACCTTACCGGAGATAAGCAGTCGGTCTGCAATCTGTGATAATTTTTCCAAACCAAATTGCAAAAGCTGCTGCAGCATCGGACCTGCCAAATTAAAGGTGATATAAAAAATCAATGTCATAATCAGTAAAAGAGAAGGGAAGGCTGTATATTTTCCTGTAAGTATACTGTCAATTTTCCCGGTCCTTGTCGTCTCCTTACTTTCAGCAGGTAAGAATATTGCCATGTCGCAAAGTTGATAGATAAATGAAAAACGCATATTTGCCGCAGCAGTGATACGGTCGGTACCTGTCTGTGCCTCAAGTTTTTCTGCTATTTGTTCAATTTCATTTAATTCTTTATCACTAAGATTCAACTTTTTTATAATTTTTACATCAGACTCTATTATTTTTTCTGCCGCAAAATATATCGGCAGCTTTGCGGTTGAGGCACGGTGATTAATAATGCTTGCAATTTGCTTTACGGCGGCGCCGACTGCATTTGTATGTCCGTTATACAAATAACCGTTTTTGTTCGGCGCCTGTTTCTTGTATGCTGCCTGCAAGGCGCATTTTGTCAGCATATCAATGCCCTCGTTATGTACTGCTGATATCGGAACAACCGGCACGCCGAGCTGTTTCCCCATATAATCAGTTTTTATAATTCCTCCGTTTGCATTAACCTCATCTATCATATTAAGTGCTAATACAATAGGAATTTCAAGCTGCATAAGCTGCATAGTCAGGTAAAGATTGCGCTCGATATTAGTAGCGTCAATTATATTGATTATACAATCGGGTTTTTTATTAAAAATATATTCACGGGTTATTATCTCTTCGGGGCTGTATGGCGAAAGCGAGTATATTCCCGGCAGATCCGTTACAGTGATATTTTCGTACCCTTTGATTTTTCCGATCTTATAATCAACGGTAACTCCGGGGAAATTACCGGTTCGGCTGTTTGAGCCGGTAAGCGCATTAAACAGGGTGGTTTTTCCGCAGTTCTGATTTCCTACCAATGCAAAAGTCATTTTCCCGACGGGAGAATAACTTTTCTCATCAAAAATAATACTCGGCGGTTCACTATACTTTTTTTCACTATAAACCCTGTTTTTTGTGACATTTGTATCCTTACCGAGCGGTATGACTTTTATTTTTTCGGCATCGGCGGAACGAACTGTAAGTTTGTAACTGTGTATATGCAATTCGATCGGGTCGCCCAGGGGTGCGTATTTTTCCACTTTTACAACTGTTCCCGGAATTAATCCCATATTTAAAAAATGGCGCTTAAGGCTTTTTTCGCCGCCTGTTTCCTCTATGATTGCGGTTTCGCCGCTGTGCAATTCTTTTAATGTCATTTTTGCTATCCCCTTCACAAGGCAGATTAAAAACAAATAACTATATTTTAAAATATTCAAAAAAGGTAATATGATATGACAGCCTTCATTTTATAATGTAATTAACGTGCAATGTATTGAAAAAAATAAAAAAATATGTATAATATTATTAAAATACTACCTAAAGGTGCTGCCTATGAAAACATTAAAAGAGAAGAGGGAAAAAGCGCTTAAAGCGGTTTCTCTCTTTGAAAAAGAATACCCTGATGCGGAATGTTCGCTTGATAGCAAAAACGCACTTCAGCTACTGATTGCAACCAGACTTTCGGCACAATGTACAGACGCAAGAGTCAATATTGTAACACCTGCGCTTTTTAAGCGATTTCCGACAGCGGAGGCGTTTGCAAACGGTCCGCTTGAAGATATTGAAACGCTTATTAAAACCTGCGGATTATATAAAACCAAAGCGCGCGATCTTATGGGAATAGGGAAGATGTTGTGCGATAATTACGGCGGAACCGTTCCCGATACAATAGAGGAATTAACGAAACTCCCCGGCGTCGGCAGAAAGACGGCAAACCTTGTTTGCGGCGATGTTTACGGCAAACCCGCCGTTGTTGCCGATACACATTTTATAAGACTTTGCAACCGAATAGGATTTGTTAAAACACGCAATCCGCTTAAAGTTGAAAACGAAATGAGAAAAATTCTTCCACCCGAAAAATCAAATGCATTTTGCCACAGGGCAGTTATACACGGCAGAAAGATATGTTCAGCAAGGAAAGCAAACTGTGAAAACTGCTGCCTGAAAGATATATGCGAAAAGAGAATTTAAAATATTTCGTAAAAAATGCCGAAAATGCGGTGTTTGGGTATTGTAGTTTAAATAAATTTTTGATATAATAACGTTGTGTTTGCCCGATAGGCTGTTGCTTATCGGGTGTATAATTGCTAAAAGGAAAAGAGTAGATTTTGTAATGCATAATATGAAAAACCTCCGCAACATTGCAATCATTGCACACGTTGACCACGGTAAAACCACACTTGTTGACCAATTGCTTAAACAAAGCGGCACTTTCAGAAGCAACGAGCAGGTAGCGGAGCGTGTTATGGACTCCAACGACCTTGAGAGGGAACGCGGAATAACAATTTTATCCAAAAACACAAGCGTTATATACAATGATATCAAAATTAATATTGTCGACACACCCGGACACGCTGACTTCGGCGGTGAGGTTGAGCGAATATTAACAATGGTTGACGGTGTTTTATTACTTGTCGATGCGTTTGAGGGATGTATGCCGCAAACCAGATTTGTCTTAAAAAAAGCACTGGCATTGGGCAAAAAGCCGATTGTTGTTGTAAATAAAATTGATCGTCCTATGGCAAGACCTGCCGAAGTGGTGGACGAGGTACTTGATCTGTTTATCGAACTCGGTGCCGATGATGATCAGCTTGAATTTCCGGTTGTATACGCTTCGGGAAGGGACGGATACGCTTCAACCGATCCTGATAAGTCCGGTACCGACCTGCGCCCGTTGCTTGATATGATAATTAACGAAATCAAACCCCCGCAAAATGATATTGACGAGCCGTTCCAGATGTTGTTTTCAAATATTGAGTATGACGAATATGTCGGCAGAATAGGCGTCGGCAGAATTGAGCGCGGCAAGGTTAAGGATGGACAGAGTATATCCGTATGTGATAAGGACGGTGTCCCGCGCCGTGCAAAAATATCCAAAATCTTTGTCTTTGAGGGTTTGAAACGCACGGAGGTTCCCGAAGCCTGTGCCGGCGAGCTTGTTGAAATTGCGGGAATACCCGATATAAGTATAGGCGAAACTGCGTGCGATTCCGAGCACATTGACCCGCTGCCTTTTATTAAAATCGACGAGCCTACCATTTCAATGAATTTTATGGTTAACAACTCGCCCTTTGCGGGACGTGACGGAAAGTATGTAACTTCAAGAAATATACGTGACCGCTTATTTAAAGAGGTTGAAACAAATGTAAGTCTTCGCGTTGAAGAAACCGACTCAGCCGACACTTTTAAGGTGTCGGGCAGGGGAGAACTGCACCTTTCTATTCTTATCGAAACAATGCGCCGGCAAGGATATGAATTTCAGGTATCTCCGCCGGCAGTAATATACAAATACGAAAACGGGCAGAAACTGGAACCGATAGAATTGTTAATGATTGAAGTGCCCGAAGAATATGTCGGGGCGGTTATGGAAAAACTCGGCACACGTAAAGCAGAGATAACAAATATGGGCACACGCGAAACCGGTTACAGCCATTTGGAATTTCTGATACCTTCAAGAGGACTTATGGGGTACCGTTCGCAATTTTTGTCCGACACAAACGGAAACGGCATACTCAATCATATATTCCACGGTTATGAACCGTACAAAGGAGATATAGAAAACCGTCTTACAGGTTCTATCATTGCCCACGAAACGGGCGAGTCAACAGGTTACGGATTATTTAACACCCAAAGCAGAGGTAGGCTCTTTATAGGTCCGGGCGTGCCGGTATATGAAGGTATGATAGTCGGCGAAAATCCGAAGAACGAGGATATAGTCTGCAATGTTTGCAAGAAAAAACAGATGACAAACACGCGCGCAGCCGGATCTGATGACGCTTTAAGGCTTGTGCCGCACACTGTATTGAGCCTTGAACAATCGCTCGAATTTATTAAAGAGGATGAACTGGTTGAAATAACCCCCAAAAACATACGTCTTCGCAAGAGAATACTCAGCAAAGAGCAAAGAATGAAATATGAAAATAAAATGAGAAAATAATATATGAACTATGTAATTTTTGATATGGAATGGGACACCAAGTATTGCACCAATCAGAAAAGGTTTATTAACGAAATTGTTGAAATCGGCGCTGTAAAACTGAATGATGCGTTCAAGGAAATTGACCGTTTTTCGGTTTTGGTTCGCTCGTCGCTGTCTGAAAAAGTTTCAAACCGATTTGTTAAACTTACAAACATTACGAAGTCGGAAATGCTTTCCGGTATTCCGTTAAAAGCAGCGATAAACAATTTTAAAAATTGGATCGGCGATCCAGATAACACGATTATTCTAACCTGGAGTAATACCGATTTATATGTCCTGGTTGAAAACTATACGCTTTTTGCCGAGCCGGGCAAAACCCCTGATTTTATAACAAAATATGTCGATGCTCAAAAATATGTACAGGATTATTTAAAGAAAAAGGGCAATGTAATTAATTCCCAAATTTCTTTGCAGCACGCTGCCGAAATGCTCAATTTTAAAACTCAAAACATTGAATTACATCGCGCAGTTGATGACAGTAAATTGACATCCAAACTGTTTATATTATGTTACGAGCCTACAACCTTTAAAAAATTCATTGTCAATATAAATAAAACAAGATATTTTGAGCGTTTAACTTATAAGCCGCACTATATAAGCGATATTAAGGATAATTTGATAAACAGGAAAGAGTTACGCTTTAAGTGTGAAAATTGCCGAATCAGAGCAAAACAGATCACCGATTGGAAGTTCAACAATCGGTCATTCAAGGCGCGTTTTAAATGCAGAAAATGCAACACGGAATTTATAGGCTGCGTATCATTTAAAAGAAAATTTGATTCTGTTTCCGTTAAAAGGCGAAGAATATACCCGTCAAGAAATACGGAAATTGACGCTTTGAAAATCACAAACGCATAGGTTCGAAAGTTAAATCTATCTGCCATAACCGTACGGTGTTACTGTATAGGGCAGCACCTTATTTATTATATTCGGTAAATGGGGTATTATTAAAACTACAGTAATAAATAACAATTTATTGCCGTAGTATTGACATTAACGAGCCATAATGGTATAATTACTGAAATGATTAAAAAATAAGCGGAGAAACCATCCCGATTGAAATGAGTGATAAAATTGGCTGTTGAAAAAGAAAGTTCCTACCGAAAAGAAGTTTCAATTAAATGTGCAGATGCATTAAAATCAAATCTATATGAAATGCCCGATTTTGTTACAAAATATTTTAATTATCTAAACGCTTTTACAACTCCTCGTACAAGAGTTTCTTATTCTTATGATATACGTACATTTTTAGATTGGGTTTACGAATTCCACTTGAATAAATCCGTACCATCGGTCAAGGATATTAAACTTGAAACGGTATATGGTTTTACGTCATCGGAAATTGCGGATTATTACGGATATATAAGCGGTTTCGGCACTACCGCGGGCGTGTCAAGAAAACTGTGTGCCATCAGTTCAATGTATGAATGGTTTTGCGTAAAAAACTATATAATTGCCAATCCATGCCTTTTGGTAAAAAAGCCCAAGTCGGAACGCAGTTCCAGAGTCATAAGAATGCATGACCGCGAAGTTGCAGACTTTTTAAACGCTATAAAAAACGGCGACGAGCGAATACCGAAAGCCAGCCGCAAATATTTAGAAAAGACCCGGACGCGCGATTATGCAATAGCAATGCTGCTATTGGGCACCGGAATCCGTGTATCGGAATGTGTCGGCATAGATTTTAATCACTACCACAAAAAGGATGAAGCTCATTCTTTTTTGGACGTTTTTCGCAAAGGTAAAGTTTCGGCACAATTAGGCTTAAGCAGCGAAGTCAAAGAGGCGTTTGAAGCATATTTGGAACAGCGCAAGCTTATTAAACCAAGCAACGAGGCGGATAAAGACGCTGTTTTCCTATCACTTAAAGGCAATCGAATGAGCATACACGCAGTTGAAGCGATGATAACCAAATACGCAAAAATTGTCGGTTGTGAATATCATATAACGCCGCATAAACTTAGAAAAACATACGGCACAAAACTATATGAATTAACAGGAAATATTAATATCGTAGCAGACAAATTAGGTCACAGAGATGTTAATACTACCCGTAACCACTATATAGCAGATGATACCAAAGGCATTGACGACGATATTTTAACCTGGACAAAATAAGCCCCCTGCCCTGCTTGAAATTTTAGGTTTTAAGGAAGTATATATGTTACACACAATTAAGCATTTCAAAACAATAACAGCCCATCGGCACATGGTTATAAAGTACTGTTTTAAGGCAGGAATATACCGAAGAGGTTTGTTACACGACCTTTCAAAATACACCCCCGCAGAGTTTATTCCGGGTGCAAAGAATTATCAGGGAAATCGAAGTCCAAATGAATATGAACGTGAAAAATTCGGATATTCAAAAGCCTGGCTGCATCACAAAGGCAGAAACCGCCATCATTTTGAATACTGGACGGATTATTCCCACGCAACAAAAAGAATAATTTCAATAAAAATGCCGCTAATATTTGTTGCGGAAATGTTTTGCGACCGCGTAGCCGCCAGCAAAATTTATATGAAAGAAAACTATAACGACGGCGCAGCACTTGAATACTTTTTGCGTTCAAAATCCACAAGGTTCATCCACCCCGAAACTTCCGATTTTTTAGAAAAAATGCTTCTTATGCTGAAAGATAAAGGTGAAGATATCACTTTTGCTTATTTAAAAAATTATCTTAAAACTCATACAGACTACTGATATCAAAGCGGCCGCGGACACTACCGCGGCTGCTGAACTTTCCTATATTTTTAAATGAACTTCTAAATTATATCAGGTTGCGGTTTTCCCCGAAAAAGAACAAAGCAACCGTACCGGGACCTACGTGGCTGCCTGTAACCGGTTCGTAACAGGCTGTAATTAATTCACCTTTAAATCCTTTTTCTTTTAATTTTACAGCAAGATATTTCGCAGCATCCGGATTATCAGCGTGCGCTATGCCGACCGTTTCATTCCTGTCTGTAACAAGCCTGTTATAATCTTCTGCCAGCATATCAAGCGCACGTTTGATTCCCCTTGCCTTGCCGTGCGAAACGATTTTGCCTTCCCTGTCCCCTTTAAGCAGCGGTTTTATACCCAGCACGCCGCCTATAAACGCAGCAGCACCCGAAACGCGTCCTCCGCGCCGAAGATACTCTATACTGTCAACAGTAAAACATTGGCACATTTTATCCCTCAAATTCAAAACCTCAAGGGCTGCCGTATCAAGGTCGGCGCCGCCGTTTATCAATTGCGCTGCTTTTAAAACTATTATTCCCTCACCGAGCGAAGCGGAAAGCGAGTCAATAACCGTTATTTTTCTTTGGGGGTATTCTTCCCTCAATTCTCTTGCAGCAACAACAGCCGTGCTTGCAGTACCGCTGATTCCGCCTGACATTCCGATATATAAAATATCATCGCCCGCTGCAAGCACCGGCTCAAAATGCTCGATAAAACTGCCGACATTGATAGAGGATGTTTTTACATTTACGCCGTCGCGCAATATGTTATAAAAAGCACTGCCGCGCAGCCTTGTATCCGTCGGGTCGCTCTCTGCGCCGTTAACCGTAAATGTAAACGGCAGAATATTGATGTTATATTGACTTATAAATCCGTCCGATAAATTTGCAGATGTATCTGTAAAAATTCTAATCAATTCAAGCACTTCTTTCGTTTGATAATTACGTTAAAATGGTATCATAAACCACCGTTTTTAACAACCTACAAAACAGTTTTGCAGATAAACGAGAAATAATTACCAAGTAGAGCAAATTCGGCTATATCTACCGATGGTAGAATACGGCGAACTAAGGCTTATATTCTGTATTATAAAACAAACTTTCCGTTTTATGCGGCATGGCATAACAGCGGAAAGTTTGTCTGACTGTTTCAGTGTACAGATTATTCTACATCAAGGCAATCGTCCTTCACAACAACATTTACAGTGCTGTCAGGCATAATATTGCCTTCGACAATTTTGCGCGCTACCAGGGTTTCAACGCTTGACTGCAAATATCTCTTTAGCGGTCTTGCGCCAAACTGCGGATCATAAGCAGCATTTATGACAAAATCTTTTGCCTCCTCGCTCATTTTAACGACTATACGTTTATCGGAAAGTCGTTCGTTCATTTCCGAAAGCAACAATGTGATGATTGATTTAACATTTTCTTTTGTAAGCGGTTTATAGAAAACTATATCGTCAATTCTGTTTAAAAATTCCGGTCTGAACGTACGTTTAAGCAACGCGTCAACTTTTTCACGGGCGGTTTCGGAGATGTTGCCGTCATCACCGATACCGTCGATTATATAATCGGCGCCGAGATTGGATGTCATAATAATTATTGAGTTTTTAAAGTTTACGGTTCTGCCCTGTGAATCGGTAATTCTGCCGTCGTCCAAAACCTGTAAAAGCAGATTAAACACATCGGGGTGCGCTTTTTCGATTTCATCAAAAAGTATAACCGAATAAGGTTTGCGGCGTACCGCCTCGGTCAACTGACCGCCCTGGTCATAGCCCACATATCCGGGAGGCGCCCCAATCAGTCTTGATACACTGAATTTTTCCATATATTCGCTCATATCTATACGGACAATGTTTTTCTCATCGTCAAACAGAACTTCTGCCAACGCTTTTGCAAGTTCGGTTTTACCGACACCGGTAGGACCTAAGAACAGAAACGAGCCTATCGGTCTGTTTGGATCTTTAATTCCGGCGCGTGACCTTAAAATTGAGTCGCATACCTTTTGCACAGCCTCATCCTGACCTATGACTCTTTTATGCAGAGTTTTACTCAGGTTAAGAATTTTATCCCTCTCGCCGGCAGCAAGTTTTGATACGGGTATACCCGTCCAGCGTGACACTATTTTTCTTATTTCTTCGTCGTCAACCCAGTCGCGCAAAAGCGTTTTCTCGCCGTTTGCATTGGCTTTTTCGGCTTCTGTAAGCGACTTTTGAAGATTAGGCAAAACACCGAATTTCAGCTCGGCTGCTTTTGTCAAATCATATTCATTTTGCGCTTTTTCGATTTCGGCATTTGTCTTTTCAATATTTGCACGCAGTTCCTTAACCTTGTCGATATTCTTCTTTTCTGTTTCCCATGCGGATTTCATAGTATCAAATTTTTCGTGCAAATCCGCAAGTTCTGCCTTAATTTCATCAAGGTGGTGCAAAGACAATTGATCCTTTTCCTTTTTCAGTGCTTCTTCTTCTATTTCAAGCTGAATAATTTTTCTTGAAATTTCATCAAGTTCCGTCGGCATTGAATTCATTTCGGTTTTTATAAGCGCGCACGCTTCATCAACAAGGTCTATCGCTTTATCAGGCAAAAATCTGTCTGTTATATACCTGTCAGACAGAGTGGCAGCTGCTATAAGCGCACTGTCGTGTATTTTAACGCCGTGATATACTTCGTATCTTTGTTTAAGTCCTCTTAAAATTGAAATTGTATCCTCAACCGTCGGTTCATCAATCAAAACCGGCTGGAACCTACGTTCAAGCGCAGCGTCCTTTTCAATATATTTGCGGTACTCATCAAGAGTGGTAGCGCCGATACAGTGCAGCGCGCCGCGCGCAAGCAGCGGTTTTAACAGGTTGCCGGCGTCCATAGCGCCATCGGTCTTACCTGCGCCGACTATAGTATGCAATTCATCAATAAACAGTATAATTTTGCCGTCGGATTTCTGAACCTCGTCAAGCACTGCTTTAAGACGTTCTTCAAATTCGCCCCTGAATTTTGCGCCCGCAACAAGAAGTCCCATATCAAGTGAAAAGATTGAACGGTCACGCAGGTTTTGCGGCACATCCCCGCGTACAATACGAAGCGCAAGCCCCTCGGCAATCGCGGTTTTACCGACGCCCGGTTCACCTATCAGGCAGGGGTTATTCTTTGTTTTTCTTGACAAAATACGGATAACATTTCTTATCTCATCGTCACGCCCGATAACAGGGTCAAGTTTTTGATTTCTTGCAAGTTCCACAAGGTCCTGCCCGTATTTTTTAAGCACATCATACGTGGTTTCCGGGTTATCGGTAGTTACCCTGCGGTTGCCGCGTATCTCTTTTAAAATGTTCAGAATTGATTTACTGCTGATCGAGTATTTACTTAACAGCGGTTTGATATCAGCAGCAGGTTTTTCAACAATACCCAAAAGGATATGTTCAAGCGAAACGTATTCATCCCCCATTTTATCCGCCTGACTTTCGGCATAGTTTAACGCCGCGTCAAGTTCGGCGGACATATACAGTTCGCCGTTGCCGCCCGAAACCTTCGGTAACTTGGATATCAGACTTTCAACATCGGTTTTAAATGTATTAACATCCACACCGATTTTTGAAAGTATTTGCGGAATCAAACCCTCGTCAATCTCAAGTTGCGCTTTCAGTAAATGAGATTGTTCAAGTTTCTGATTGCCGTATTCCTTTGCCGTCATTTGCGCGTTTTCCAAGGCTTTTAAACTGTTTTGTGTTAATTTTTGAATGTTCATATATATTCCTCCCGACTTCAGAAGTTTTTTAAATTGTTATGCTGCCTTTCACTATGCAGTTATTATAGATAAGTGCAACCTTGTTAGATGCAGCAGCATTATCGCTGCAATTCAAATATGTTTTTATTGCAGTATCAAATGCATTAATATATTCACTTATCATCTTACTGTATTGTTCACCGGAAATTCCTCTCCCGACCATTAATTTTCTATAGTATTTCCCCTCTTCAATTTTGCTGTCCACATGCCCCAAATGCTTGTTTTCAAGCAATATCCAGGTCTGCAAAAAATCATATATTCTTGAAAGAAGCATAATATTTTGCGTACGGACAACAACCTTTAACTCGCCGAAATTACCGTTTTCGGGCATTCTGTAAAGGCCGACGCTGTATTTAAGCGTAGGATTGTATTTAAAGGTTAACGCCGTCTGCATTGAAATTGTTTTGGATGATTGCGGCGCTTGAATTTTAAAGCCGTCAAATCCCAATACAGTCTTATAAATATCCTCTATCATATCGCAAATTGCTTTTTCAGGCGTTGTTATTGAAACATATTCAGCCAATATTCTGTCAATTGTATTTGAACGATTGGAGCCGTTCAAATATGCAATCTTGTCAATTTCGCGCACAACATCTTCGGACAACACCACCGAATATACGCATCTGCCCATCAGTATGCACCTCCTATAT
The DNA here is from genome assembly GCA_963656085.1 of Agathobacter sp. Lineage (GTDB taxonomy): Bacteria > Bacillota > Clostridia > Oscillospirales > Acutalibacteraceae > CAVALG01. The sequence continues at coordinate 1,879 of CAVKHV010000010.1, read as the reverse complement.
TTAATATTGTATCACTTTTATATAATTTGTCAATAGATTTATATAAATTATTTAACAAATTTTCTTTTTAATTTTAAATCGGGAAATACTTAATGGGTGCACAAAAAAACCGTCTGCCATAAAGGCGGGCGGAACAAACACTTTATATTTCGCAGGAATTGAAAAAAGCACTCAGGCTCGACGCTTGAGTGCTTTTTCATGTGATTGTGCGACGAAATCGCACAATGCGTTTCACCCATTATCACAAGCACTTCTTGACTCGTTGCATACATCTATTCGTATCGGTACTCCCATACCGCGTTCAAGGCTTGCAAGTTTTAAGGATCCGTCCTTTTTAC
>CAVKHV010000010.1:0-1395 GCA_963656085.1 Agathobacter sp. | reverse complement strand
TCCTTTTTACAAACCGAGCTTATCAAGCATATTTTTAACACTTTCAGATGTGGATTTCGTGACAGAATGGTTTAATTTCGATTGATATGCAATATTTTTAAAATGAAAATAGAATATATGTCTAAACCAGCGGCGCACTTCCATAATCGGTGTCAGCCACTTGTGTTTTCTGAGAATCGGATATAGCATTTTCAGTTCATCATACGGAAAAAAGATTTTATAAAGTATATATTTGAATTTTCCGCCCAGTTCCTGCTGCTTAATCAAAATAAAATTTTCGTTTGTTCCGCCGACTCCGCCATGCAAAATATAATCCTGCAATTGAAGCGTGATTTCGGTGGGATCTGCGTTATTAAACCAAACATTTGTGAGTGATTCCGCAGCATTTGAAAATTCTTTCAATCCGCCCTCTGTGAGAAGCAGTTCCCGCTTTTTTTCATCATACGCAACATTTTTTTTGAGAACAAATATATCAATAAAGGGGCGAATTCCGCAGCCGCCTCGCGTGAAATGTTTAGCCATATGTGTAATATGGTAAACATAAAACATTTCATCGGACATTTCATACCAATAATCAAAGCCTGTATGCTTTGCCGCAGTATCCCACACATTTTTAAGTACCTGCGAAGCGGTATTCACTCTGTTATCCTGAATAAGGTCAAAGTGCAGTTCTATATGACAACCGTTCTGAGATGCAAAAGAAAGATGATAATCGTTTTCATCGATATATTTATATTTTAGAGTATTCTGAAAACACAACTTTGCTTTTTCTATATCGCAATGATGAATCAAAATATCTATATCGCAGCTTGTTCTCAACCACGGTTCGGGGTAATATTTGCGAATCACGGAGCCTTTGAGCGGCATAAATGGAATTTGTGCAGTTTCAAGTGCGTTACAAAGAATATTTAGCTCGTAATCCAATTTTGTATACCGATAAACAGATTTTAACAATTCCGTTTCAAGGCTTTCGCTGTTTTCTTTTAATAAGTCATTTTTTCTAAGCCCAAACCAAAGTATATTTATGACATCATGCTTTTTTAAAATTCTATACATTTCCGGCAACATATCTGCATTATAAAGTGCCTTTTCATCCTCTGTCAGCAGATTATCGCAAACTGACGAGCGTAGTAAGGCAAACATAATTTTGATTGTTTTCGAGTTCATATATATATCCTTTCGTGTATCTCGTGTATCTATTCATTCAAAAAAGCCTTTTCCGGAACACCACAATGCAAATAAGGATGTCGATTTAAAGATTATCGTATAGTTTTTCAGGAAGCACAAAAGCGACATCGTCGGGCAAAAACTTTCGGAAAACAAAACTCTTTCGATGGAAAGTTATTTTAAAACAACACGGAATATCCCGCTTCTAAAATGCGGCTTATCATCTGA
>CAVKHV010000009.1:0-39187 GCA_963656085.1 Agathobacter sp. | reverse complement strand
CTGCCGAAACTGCCGCAGGGCACCGATGATTATTCGTCAGATCCAGTTAAAACTATGTGACATCAGTCGGGTCTCGCCCCCGTCAACCGACAGTATTCCGCCCCCGATATTCGCCTGCTTTTCGCCGCCGTCGGGCAACGTAATCTTACAAATGCAGGGCGACACGCCGGTTATAAACGGCGCGTGATTTGCTAAAATTGCAAGGTCGCCCGCAACGCCGCGAACGGAAACCGAGGTAACTTCCCCCTCAAATATTTTGCCGTCGGGTGAGGCAATTTTAAGGTGAAAGGCACTCATTGCGCCACCTTCTCTGCTTTTTTAACGGCTTCGTCTATCGTTCCGACAAACAGGAACGCCGATTCGGGCAGATCATCATATTTACCTTCGATTATGCCCTTAAATCCGCGTATTGTTTCGCTTACGGGGACATATTTGCCGGGTATGCCCGTGAATTTTTCGGACACATCGAACGGCTGCGACAGGAATTTTTGTATTCTGCGCGCGCGTCCTACAAGCATTTTATCCTCGTCCGACAGTTCGTCCATACCCATTATTGCTATAATATCCGTAAGTTCGGTATACCGCTGCAAAATGCGCTGCACTTCGCGCGCCACTTCGTAATGCTCGGTACCTAACACTTCGGGCGAAAGTATGCGGCTGGTTGATTCAAGCGGATCTACCGCCGGATAAATGCCCTGCGACGATATTTTACGGGAAAGGACGGTTGTGGCGTCCAGGTGGGCAAATGTGGTTGCAGGTGCAGGGTCGGTAAGGTCGTCGGCAGGCACATAGACCGCCTGCACAGAGGTTACCGAGCCGTTTTTTGTGGAAGTTATACGTTCCTGCAAAGCGCCCATTTCGTTTGCAAGGGTCGGCTGATAACCGACGGCGGAGGGCATACGCCCGAGCAGTGCGGAAACCTCACTGCCTGCCTGCGTAAATCTGAAAATGTTATCAATAAACAAGAGCACGTCCTGCCTGTCGTGGTCGCGAAAATATTCAGCCATAGTAAGACCCGACAGCGCAACACGCATTCTCGCACCGGGCGGCTCGTTCATCTGACCGTAGACAAGCGCGGTGTTTTTAAGAACGCCCGACTGTTTCATTTCGTTATAAAGGTCGTTACCCTCACGGGTGCGTTCGCCGACGCCCGTAAATACCGAAAGTCCGCCGTGCTCTTTTGCTATGTTATTTATAAGTTCCATTATAAGAACGGTCTTGCCGACGCCTGCGCCGCCGAAAAGACCTATCTTACCGCCTTTTGAATAGGGGCAAAGCAGGTCAATTACTTTGATTCCCGTTTCAAACATTTCGGCTGAAGACGTTAACTCGTCAAATGCGGGGGCAGGGCGGTGAATTTCCCAACGCTCTTTTGTTTCGGGCGCGGGTTTATTGTCCACCGCTTCGCCTAAAACATTAAATATTCTGCCGAGCGTTTCTTTACCCACGGGAACGCTTATCGGTTTGCCTGTGTCAATTACATCAATATCGCGCTGCAGCCCGTCGGTTGAGTCCATAGCAATGCAGCGCACGGTATTATCCCCGATATGCTGTGCAACCTCGATAATCAGCGTTTTATCGCCTGATTTTATTTCAAGCGCGTTGTTTATAGCCGGCAGGTACCCGTCCGCAAAACGGACGTCGACCACCGGCCCCATAACACGGCACACCTTACCTGTGTTTGTTTCGGGCATAGATATTCCTCCTTTTGCCGCCTTACGCGTCTCCGCCGGCGACTATTTCGGTTATTTCCTGAGTTATCGCGCTTTGTCTTGCGCGGTTGTATCTAAGCGTTAAATCGTCTATCATTGCGGTTGCGTTCTTGCCCGCGTTATCCATGGCCGTGCGGCGCGCGGCAAGCTCGCATAAAAAACTCTCCTTGACCGCTGCGGTTATCGCGCCCGTAAGGTATTCGCCTATTACCTGTTCAAGCACGGTTTTTTCGTCCGGCTCGGCTTCGGCGTTAAATGGGCGCGCATTTTCGGGCGGCTTTATCGGCAATATTTCTTCCGCATAGACCTGATTTTCGAGCATGGACACATATTTTGTGCCTATTATTACAAGGCGGCTCATTTTACCGCTTTTAAAATCTTCGCAAAGCCCGGCGGCAAGTTTGCCCGAATCGGCAGCCGAGAATTTCTCTGCCGAAACGGAGGCTTTTTTATACTTATCGCACGCGCGTTTCCCTATAGGTATGACCTCGCAGCCCTCGTATTCCGCTGCCTTTTTAAAGACCGCGGAATTGTATCCGCCCGCAAGCCCCCTGTCGCCTGCTATGACTATAACCTTGACGGGACCTGCGCCCTCATTGCTGTATACGCTGTCGCGGCAGATGGGGGAGGCGGCAAGACTTTTAAGCGTTTCGGTCATAAGCGACGAATATTCCTCGGCGGCGGTTGCCGCAGTGCTCGCGCGGCGTATTTTAGACGACGCTACAAGCCCCATTGCATTGGTAAGGTGCAGGGTGGAATCGACGCTTTTTATCCGCGTGCGGAGCGCTCTTATATCCTCTCCCATAACATTACTCCGTTTCTGTCAGAACCGCTTTTATTCGCTCTTTGTCTTCGGGTTCAAAGCAGCCCTGCTCAATGCGCTGCAGCAGGTCGCTGTGCTCGTTTTCAAGCCGTTCGTACAGGTTTTGCTCATACGCGGCGATTTCTTTTACCGGTATTTTATCAAGATATCCGTTTACCACGGCAAAGAGTATTACGACCTGGCAACCCGTACGCACGGGGGAATTGCGCTTTTGTTTAAGCACTTCAACAATGCGTTCGCCGCGTGCAAGGCGCTGTTTTGTATCGGCGTCAAGGTCGCTTCCGAACTGCGCGAACGACTGCAATTCAAGGTACTGCGAATACATAAGTTTAAGTTCGCCCGCAACCGCTTTCATACCCTTTATCTGCGCGCTGCCGCCGACACGGCTGACCGATATACCCGGGTTTATAGCCGGCATAATCCCCTCGTGGAACAGTTCGGTTTCAAGAAATATCTGACCGTCGGTTATTGAGATAACGTTGGTCGGTATATACGCCGAAACGTCGCCTGCCTGGGTTTCGATTATCGGGAGGGCGGTTATCGAACCGCCGCCGTATTCGGGTGCAACGCAGGCGGCGCGTTCAAGCAATCTTGAATGTAAATAGAACACATCGCCGGGGTACGCTTCACGGCCGGGCGGACGGCGGATAAGCAGGGAAAGCGCACGGTAAGCTACCGCGTGTTTGGAAAGATCGTCATACACAATAAGCACATCGCGACCCTTTGCCCTGAAGTATTCAGCCATAGCGCAGCCTGCATACGGCGCGATATACTGCAGCGGTGCGGTTTCGGACGCCGAGGCGGAAACGATGATCGTATTCTTCATAGCCCCCGCGCTGCCGAGTTCGCGCGCGATCTGCACTACCGAGGTGTTCTTTTGCCCGATGGCGACATAAATGCAGATAACGCCGCTGTCCTTTTGATTTATTATTGTATCTATTGCGATTTCGGTTTTTCCCGTCTGGCGGTCGCCGATTATAAGTTCGCGCTGTCCGCGGCCTATAGGTATCATACCGTCAATCGCCTTTATGCCCGTTACAAGCGGAACAGATACGCTCTTTCTTTCAATTATTCCGGGTGCTTCGGCTTCAACCGGACGTGTTTGGGCGCAGTTTACGGGACCTTTACCGTCAATCGGTTCGCCGAGCGCGTTGACCACTCTGCCGAGCAGTTCTTCACCCACGGGGACCGACAAAACGCGCCCCGTCCGTTTTACGCGGCTGCCCTCTTTGATATCGTTTTTGTTCGAAAGCAATGCGACCGACACGGTTTCTTCCTCAAGGTTTTGCGCCATACCGAAACTGCCGTCCTCAAATTCCAAAAGTTCGCCTGCCATACAGTTGCGAAGACCGTAAGCGGTTGCAATACCGTCGCCAACCAGCACGACGGTCCCTGTCTCGGATGTTTCGTTGCCCGTTTCCAATGAGCGTATCTGCTCTTTTATAATGCTGCTTATTTCCTCTGCATTTTTGCTCATTTTCGCAGTTCCTCCCTTGCTTTATTGATTTTTCCGGCAAGGCTTCCGTCAATAATTTCATCGCCTGCATAGATAACCATACCGCCGAGCAGACCCTTATCGGTTTCATACATAATTTCCGTTTCCTTGCCGTACCGATTTTTCAGTTTCCGCTCAAGTTCCGCTTTTTCTGCGGCGGAGGGCTCCGCGGCACAGACAGCCCGAACCTTTATTGTGTTTTTAAGTTTTCTGTAAGCGGCTTCATACTCTTTTTCGCAGTCAGGCAGCAAGGATATCCGCCCGTTTTTACAAAGAACTTTTAAAAAGTTTAAGCAGTCGGCCGATACAGCTGCGCCGAACGAACCGACAAGCATATCGACCTTTTGAGTCTGCGAAATATTGGGCGACGCCAGCAGTTCGGGATATTTCGGGAATTTTTCAAACTCTGCAAGCACGAGTTTTAAATCGTTAAGGCATTCCGTTTCGCGGTGCTTTTCAGCCGCCAATTCAAACAGAGCGTCTGCGTATTCCTTTGCCGCACCGTTCATTATTCTTCACCTATCCCGTCTATCGCTTCGTCAATAAGCACTTTGTGGTCATCGGCGTTTATCTCCCTGCCTATAAGTTTTGAGGCTAAGGCTACCGAGGTATCGGCTATTTCGCGCCTTAAATTCGCCTCGTCCTTTTTGCGTTCAAGCCGAGCCTGCTCGCGTGCGGATTCGGTGATTTCCTCGGCTTTTTTGTGCGCCTCGGCAACTATCCTGTCGGCTGAATTTTCGGCTTTTTCTTTTGCCTGCCGCTTGATTTCGCCGGCTTCGGTTTCCGCCGTTTTGATTTTCTCGTCCCACCGTGACTTCAAAGCGTCGGCGGCAGCCTCGGCGTTTTCCGCGTCCTTATACTGTTTTTCCAGTTCCGCGCTGCGTTCTTCCTCAACGCGCTTTACGGGTTTGAACAGAAATTTTTTAAGTATTAAAAAGAGTATAAAAAGATTTAAAAGTGATATCAATATCTGCCATATATTGACCGATATTACTTCAAGGCTTTGCATAACTTTCGCCCCTTTTGTCAAATAACGCTCATAAGCAGGTCTACAAGGCGCGAGGGGGCAACAAAGATAAGAAGGATGGCGATAACCAGCGCATAAAGTCCCGTAGTTTCGGCAATTGCGCAGCCCATAAGCATTGTTGTGGTTACCTGACCCTTACATTCGGGCTGGCGGCCTATGGCTTCGCAGGCTTTTGCAACCGCGTTGCCTTCACCGATACCGGGGCCTATACCCGCAATCATCGCAACGCCGGCACCGAGGGCGCAGCAACCTAAAATAATTCCTACAGCAAGTTCTAACATAATGTATACCTCCGTTTATTATTCACCGACGGCGTCGGTTAAAAAATCATGCTTTGTTTCTTTGTTTTTGTTTTCTTTTTTGCTTTTGGGCGTGCCGCTTTTCGTAAAGTTCAGCCGGGAATCCGCCCGATATATAAAGCATGGTGAGCATTGCAAATATAAATGCCTGCAAAAGCCCGCTGAATACGTCAAAATAAATCGAGAGCACTGCGGGCAGACCTATACGCAAAAACGGAATTTCTCCGAGCGATCCGGGCAGCCACCCGAACAGCAGGTTTGACAGTCCGCCCAAGCCCGCGGCGACCAGCACCGATATTACCGAGCCGGATAAAACATTACCGTAATGGCGGAACGCCATTGAAACGGGCGTTGCCGCCTCGCTTATAAGATTAAGCGGCAGCAAAAACGGCACGGGCTCCGTAAAACTTTTAAGGTACTGCAGCGGGCCGCACTTGAATTTATAATAGGTTATAAGTATAAAAACAAGCAATGCCCAGCCGCCCACGATATTTATATCCGAAGTAGGTGCGTACAGCCCCAAAAGCGCAAGCAGGCTTGAAAGAGCCGAAAGCGCCATAACCGCCGCCGCAAACGGGGCAAAGCCTTTAAAATATTCGCCCATATTGTCGCGGACAAGCCCTTCGCACTTTTCAACTATCCATTCGGCTAACAACTGGCGTTTTGTTCCGCCGCGCGCCCGTATCCCGTTTGTAAGAAACAGGCACAGCCAAAACACCGAGAGTATTACAAGCCAGGAATTTATCTGCGATTCGGTTATCGGCAGTTCACCCACAGGCATTTTAATCGTTGTGTAGATAAGTGCGCCGCGTATTTCAATATCGGTTGACGGCGGCGTAAACAGCACTTTAAGCGCTATGCCGATTATCGGCGGCAGCGCCGCCATTATAAGAAAGAACACATCTGCCGCTTTGCGGCGAGATTTAACATCCAAAATACATTCCCCCTGTCACAATAGGCTGACAAGCATCGAACCCGTCACGACCGTTAAATTGAATTTTTTAAAAAAATCGGGCGGAATGTCACGCCTATTCTTGGGAAAAAGAGCGATATAAGCACCGCCGCGGTATTAAAGACCGAAACCGTGCAGCCCACAACCGCCGCGGCGATAAGCAGCAGCATACGCAGCATTTGGGAAACACGGACTGTGGAAGAAATACTATCCCCCTCTTTTTTGGAAGCCGACTGAACGGTAAGCCCCATTAAAAAGAAGTTAAGCACCGCCACGGCGCCGCCCAAAAGGTTGCCGAAAAGCACATATACGTCCCAATAGCCCAAAACGGCAAATACAACTTCCTCAATTATACTCAGCGCAACCGTAAACGCCGCTATATAAAGGGTTTCCCTTGCAACGGTTTTGTCTATTTTCTGCATTGCGTCAACCGCCTTTCAGTTTAGGCGTGACGGTGTTGCCCCTGCCAGCCTGACGGAACGATCTGCACGACCGTTCATTATGTTTGTATTTTAACAGGAAGATTTAGCTTTTTCAATGGACAACGGCGGTTTTTAAGCCTGAATTTTATATAAAGCCGCCGCCTTTGCCCATTTTTCGGTCAAATCGAGACAAGTGCCCATATTCTGTACAGTTTATTGCCGAGTGTTCAAAATTTCAGCAACCGATTTTTTTTGCCCGTTTATGCATTTTAAAAATGTTGATATACTATATTGGCGTAAAAAAGAAAGGAGGCAGTGCTATGCGTTCGGTAGCACCTATGAAAACTGCCAAGACGGGATATGTTATCATTTCCGCCGCACTGTGCGTTTTGGGGATATTGCTTATAGCGGCGCCAAAAGTTATGGCAGATATCCTCGGTATAGTTTGCGGAATACTTCTTATTCTATTCGGGGCAGTCAAATTAGTAGGGTATTTTTCAAAAGACCTTTACCGTCTTGCGTTCCAATATGACCTTACGCTCGGTATAATTTCGGTTTTGATAGGGGCGGTTATGCTTATCCACCCCGGCGGGCTTATGACATTTATATGTATAACAATGGGCTTGTTCATATTGACCGACGGGCTTTTGAAAATACAGATAGCCATACAGGCAAAAAATTTCGGCATACGCGAATGGTGGGAGATACTTGTTTTCGCCGTTGCAACCGGAATTTTGGGGTTCATCCTTATGTTCCGCCCGGGGGACGGCAGCGACCTGCTTATGATTTTCCTCGGCGTGACGTTGTTATTTGAAGGAATACTGAATTTCTGCACCGTGATTACCTCGGTAAAGATAATTAAAAATCAGCGTTCCGACAATTCCGAAGATTTTGTGATTGATTATTATGAGGAAAGCGAGGAGGATAAATAATGCGATTGGGGAATGCGGTTGTTAAGCACCGCATAGCGATTCTGATTATTACGCTTGTGCTTATGGTGCCGTCCGTTTTAGGTATTCTCGGTACGCGTATAAACTACGATATGCTCGACTACCTGCCCGAAAATATGGACACGGTAGTGGGGCAGCAGGTTTTAAAAGACGAGTTCGGCAAAGGCGCGTTTTCTTTTATTATTGTTGAGGATATGCCGGACAAGGACGTGGCGAAACTTTGCGAAAAGATTAAGAAGATTGACCATGTTGAATCGGTTCTTTCGTATGCATCGCTTGCCGACGCTTCGATCCCGAAAGAGATTCTGCCCGAAAAGATATACAACGAGTTCAACACCGATAATTCAACAATGGTAGCCGTGTTCTTTGACAGCGCAACATCAGCCGATGTAACAATGGACGCAATACGGGAAATAAGGTCTGTTGCAGGCAAGCAATGCTTTGTTTCGGGTATGTCGGCACTTGTTACCGACCTTAAAGACCTTTGCGAGCGTGAAGAGCCTATATATGTAGGGCTTGCGGTTGTGTTTGCCTGCCTTGCAATGCTTATATTTTTGGACGGCTGGCTGGTTCCGTTTGTATTTTTGGCGTCTATCGGAATGATGATACTGCTCAACCTCGGAACCAACTACTTCTTCGGGGAGATATCGTATATCACCAAAGCGCTGTCAGCCGTATTGCAATTGGCTGTTACAATGGACTACTCCATATTCCTGTGGCACAGTTATAACGAGCAGCGGCTTAAATTCAGCGATAACAAGCAGGCCATGGCGGTTGCGATACACGAAACGTTCACAAGCGTTGTGGGCAGTTCAATAACCACCGTTGCCGGATTTGCGGCGCTCTGCTTTATGTCGTTTACGCTAGGCCTTGATTTAGGCATTGTTATGGCAAAAGGCGTAATCTTCGGCGTAATCGGATGTATTACCGTACTGCCCGCAATGATACTCGTGCTTGATAAACCGCTGCAGAAAACAAAGCACCGTTCAATCATACCCGATATGAACAAGTTTGCGCGCGGCGTAACCAAGATATTCCCCGTGTTCCTTGTAATCTTCGCACTGCTTATAGCGCCGGCGTACATTGCGTATGACAAGACCAACGACGAGGTCTATTATGATATGGGTCAATGCCTGCCCGAAGATATGGAATATGTAATAGCAAACTCGAAACTGTCGGACGATTTTAACATCGCTTCAACACATATGGTGCTTGTAAACGCCGATCTTCCGTCAAGCAAGGTAAGAAAAATGACCAAAGAAATGGAACAGGTTGACGGTGTTAAATATGTTTTAGGGCTTGAAAGCGTTATCGGCTCACGCGTGCCGGAAGAGATCCTGCCCGACAGCATAAAAGAAATAGTCAAGAGCGATAAATGGGAACTGCTGCTTATAAACTCTGAATACAAAGTGGCAAGCGACAAGGTAAACGACCAGATATCCGACCTTAACAAAATCCTTAAAAAATACGATAAAACAGGTATGCTGATAGGCGAAGCGCCCTGTATGAAAGATATGATTGAAACGACCGACCACGACTTTAAGGTTGTAAACGCCGTATCAATTGTAGCGATATTCGTAATAATTGCCGCGGTTGAAAAGAGTATAACGCTGCCGTTCATACTCATCTCGGTAATTGAGCTTGCAATATTCATCAACCTGGGGTTGCCGCACGTTCTCGGCCAGTCGCTGCCGTTTATAGCGCCTATCTGCATAAGCACGATACAGCTCGGCGCAACGGTTGACTATGCTATCCTTATGACGACAAGGTATAAATCCGAACGCGCACTCGGTAATGATAAGCACACAAGCATTACAACCGCGCTTGCGACCTCTATCCCGTCGATCATCGTTTCGGGACTCGGACTTTTCGCCGCCACGTTCGGCGTCGCGGTATATTCGGATATTGATATAATCAGTTCAATGTGTATGCTTATGGCAAGGGGCGCAATAGTAAGTATGCTGTGCGTTATATTTATACTTCCTGCGTTGCTTATGTTGTTCGATAAAGTTATCCGCGCAACAACGCTTGGAATGAAGAGCAAAAAAACAGTAATTACGGAGGTAAGATCATGAAAAAGAAATTTTTAAAACCGCTGGCTTTAATGCTTTCGGCTTGCCTTATAATGGGCGCCGTCGGCGCGAGCGTATTTGCGCTGAACGAAGCGTCGGATAAAACCGCAACTGCAAGTTCCGCCGCGCAGGACGGCAGCGAAAAGGCTGACGAAAAGGGCATTGTTAAGGATGAAACCGTTTATGTTCTTGCGGGCGCAGACGGCGGCGTTAAGAAGATAATCGTAAGCGACTGGATCAAGAACTCGATCGGCGCAGATAAGATCACCGATAAATCAGACCTTAAAGACCCCGAAAACGTTAAGGGCGACGAAACCTACACAATGAACGGCGACAATATGAAGGTCTGGGACGCCGAGGGTAACGATATCTACTGCAACGGCACTATTGAAAAGGAACTGCCCGTTAATATCGCCGTATCCTACAAACTTGACGGACAGAGCATTTCCGCCGAAAGCCTTGCAGGCAAAAGCGGTAAAGTTACCATAAGGTTTGACTACCAAAACAACCAATACGAAACAGTTTCAATCGACGGCAAGAGCGAGAAAATTTATGTTCCGTTCGCTATGCTTACGGGATTGCTGCTTGATAACGACGTTTTCACGAATGTTGATGTTACTAACGGTAAACTTATAAACGACGGCGACCGTATAGCGGTTGCGGGTATCGCATTCCCCGGTTTGCAGGAAAACCTGAATATCAGCACGGATAAATTTGAAATTCCGTCTTATATCGAAATAACTGCCGATGTCAAGAATTTTGAGATGGGCAACACCATAACTCTGGCTACAAACGAAATATTCAATCAGGTAGACCTCAGCAATGTCGGCTCTGTCGATGACCTTACGGCGTCGCTCGGTCAACTCGGCTCGGCAATGCAGCAGCTGCTTGACGGTTCAAGCAAACTCTACGGCGGACTTTGCACGCTGCTTGATAAATCGGGTGAACTTGTTTCCGGTATAAACAAACTGGCAGACGGGGCAAAACAGATCAAAGACGGCACCGCATCGCTTGACAGCGGCGCAGGTTCGCTTGCAAGCGGTTCAAAAGAATTGCTTGACGGACTTACAAAACTTTCAAGCAATAACGATAAGCTGAACGCCGGCGCAAAACAGGTATTCGACACTATGCTTGCAACAGTTTCGGACACACTTAAAGAAAACGGTATAACTACTGATGAAGCGCTTACCGTAGAAAACTATAAAACGGTGCTTGAAGGGCTTATCAACAACCCGACAGCAGCGGAAAAAACACAACTTACGGCAATTGCCCGCGCCTCGGTTGAAGAAAAACTTGCGGCGGCAAATGTTCCGGCGCAGTATTACCCCGCAGTGGAGTTTATGCTGTACGGTAAACTTGCGGCAGGCAAAACTCAGGACGCCGCCATGGCTGAAATAACAGTAACCCTTACCCACGCCACTATGTATGCAACCGACCCCGTAAAATACGCCTCATTTGCGGCTGACGCAAAGGATCTTTCGGACGCGGCGGCAACTGCTGCCACCCCGCAGGGTCAGGCGGCAATCAACGGTATGCTGCTTAAACTTGCAACCGAAACCGTTAAACCGCAGATCGACGCCGCTGTTAAGCAACTTGACTCTTATAACGAATTCTATTCGGGGCTCGGCGAATATACCGAGGGTGTGGACGCTGCCAAATCGGGCGCCGACAAACTCACAGGCGGTGCTAACCAACTTAAAGCAGGGACCTCGGCATTAACCGACGCCACAAAACAACTTTATGACGGCATTTTAACTATGCAGAACGGCGCGCCTGCCCTGACTTCGGGAATTACGGAACTCCGCGACGGCTCAATGAAACTGTCTGACGGACTTAAAGAGTTCAACGAAAAAGGCGTAAGCAAACTGCTTGACGCGGTAAACGGCGACCTTAAAGGCTTGTACACCCGTGTTAAAGCAACCGCGGACGTTTCGAAGGATTACAAATCATTCTCCGGACTTTCGGACGAAATGGACGGTCAGGTTAAATTTATCTACCGTACCGACGCTATTGAGAAATAACAGACTGTGCAATCGGCGGAAGCCCGTTGCACACCAAAAAAACCGCAGCGATGGATTACATCGCTGCGGTTTTTGTATACGGCAAAAAATGGCGGCAGCGGGTAATAACCCGCATTTCGCCCCTTAATTTACGGGCGGGTTGTTTTTCTGTATTCCGACGGACTCCGGTTGTACCGTTTTCTGAAAGTTTCCGCATAATAACTGCCGCCCGAAAAGCCGACGGTGTGTGCAACCTCGGTTACGGTCATATCGGTATTTTTTAAGTACCAAATGCTTTGGTGCAGCCTGTGCCTGATTAAATACGCATTTGGCGTCACGCCGATATATTTATCGAACAATTTGCAGCACTTGCTTTGCCCGACCGCGCCCGACAGGGCAATATCATCCAGCGTTATCTTTTCGCGGTAAAATTTCTGAATGTAGCCTATCATATTTTTAAGAACGGTGAGATCGCTGTTTTGATTTTTTAAAGACGGGGCGGCATCCAGGTTTTTGAAAAGAACAGCCCATACTTTCAGGAACAGTGAGGAAACAGCCAAGGGCGCCGCAACATCATCCCTTGCTTTATACATATTCCGAATACAGCCCAGCACCTCTTTTTGCCACGCCGTATCGGCAGACAGTTTAATATACGGCACGTTTTGATTTTTAAGCAAAGGTACCACATATTTTTGTTCAACAGCCCCGGATACACAAAGCACCATAGGATGTATCAGAATGCAAATAAAATCACATTCGTTTTTTGCCCTTGAAAAGCCGAAATGAAGCTGCCTTGAATTTATAAACACCCCTTCGTTTTGCCCTATGGTGATAATTTCTCCGTTGATGTTATAGTTCATTTCGCCCCGCAAAACCGCTATAAATTCAATATCATCGTGCCAGTGCGGCGGCGCCTCAAAATTATTGTATGACGAAAGCAACGCCCTTCTTATATAAATAGGGAAATCTTCAAAATCGTAGTGTACAACTTCGGATTGGTCGTCCTTCAGGTCAACCGACAGCATATTTTACACACCTCGCAGGATTGTTATTAAAAAACACAGAATAATGGTTGAAATATGTGTAACTCCACGATATAATTATAGCGCACAAAATTAATTCGTCAATCAGAGGTGGGTGTTATGCAGCAAAAAGCGCCTGATTTTTCAAGAAAACTTCTTACTCTTATACTGCCGATCGCCTTTCAGCAGTTTATGCTCGCTCTGGTCAGCGCTTCAGACGCTTTAATGCTGGGTATGTTCTCTCAGGACGCATTGTCCGCGGTATCTCTCGCGAGCCAGGTCACATTTGTGGAAAATTTGTTTCTTGCCGCCATGACTATCGGTCTTTCAATGTTTGCGGCGCAATATTGGGGGAAGAATGACAGGATATCTGTTGAAAAATTTTTTGCCTACGTAATGAAAATTACTGCCGCAGTATCTTTTGCCTTCTTCGCTGTCAGCCTTATAATGCCGAATACCCTGATGCACGCTTTTACAGACGAAAAAGTTTTAGTTGACGGCGGCGCCGTATATTTGCGGACAGTTTCCCTTTCATTCCTTTTAAGCGGTATTTCACAAGTTTATCTCTGCATACTGAAGAACTCGTCCAAAGCGGTAATGGCGGGAGTTATCGGTTCGGTCAGTGTTTTATTGAATATTTTTCTTAATGCGGTCTTTATTTTCGGATTGTTCGGCTTTCCTCGGCTTGAAATTGCCGGTGCGGCTTTGGCAACGGTAATTTCAAAACTGGTTGAAGTCGCATGGTGTATGTTGCAGACCGCAAAAAGCGGCAGTGTGCATTTAAGGCTGCGGTATATTATCCACAGCGATAAATTACTGAAAACGGACTTTTGGAAATACACAACGCCGGTACTCGGCAACGAAATTGTTTGGGGCGTCGGCTTTACAATGTATTCGGTTATTATGGGGCATTTGGGAACGGACGCGGTTGCCGCAAATTCCGTTGTTAACATCATAAAAAATCTGATTGTCTGTTTTTGCATCGGCCTCGGCAACGGCGGAGGGATTATCGTCGGCAACGAACTCGGCGCAGGCAAATCGGATACAGCAAAGGCGTACGGGCGGAAACTTTGCCGTCTGGCAATAGTTTTCGGTGTTATTTCCGGCCTTGTTATGTTTATTATAAACCCGTTAATACTCAGGTTCAGCAATCTGAGCAATACCGCAAATCACTACCTTAAACGGATGGTTGCCATATGTTCCGTTTATATGGTCGGGAAATCGGTTAACACAACAACCATCGGCGGAATATTCTGTGCCGGCGGAGACTCAAGGTTCGGGTTTATCTGCGATTCTGTAACAATGTGGTGCGTAACCGTGCCGCTTGGATTTTTGGCAGCCTTTGTATGGAAACTTCCCGTTCTTGCCGTTTATTTAATTATAAATCTTGACGAGATGATAAAACTGCCGGCTGTTTATAAGCATTACAAAAAATATTTATGGGTTAAGAATTTAAGCAGGGAAGAGCCTAACCCTTAAAACGGAGGAATGAAAATGTATAATAATATCAGCGATTGGGACCGTATGGTAGAGGGCAAACTCTACAATTCGGCAAGCAAGGACATCGAAAAACAGCACCTTGACGGTATGGCGCGCTGCCACAGGTTCAACAGGATCTCGGTACGCCGTGTAAAGGCAAAACAGCGTGCGCTTGAAAAATTGGTGCCGTCGGCAAAAGGTAAAGGTTTCGGTGTTTTTGCACCGTTTTACTGCGAATACGGCGTAAACATCATTGTCGGTGAAGGATGCTTTGTTAATTATAATTGCACCTTTCTTGACATTGCGCCGATAACTTTCGGCAACGGCGTATGGGTCGGGGCAAATGTGACGCTTGCCACACCCAACCACCCGTTTTTGGCGGAGGAGCGTCTGCCCGCCGATTACCCCGACGGTAATCACGACCTTGAATATGCTTCGCCCATAACCGTTAAAGACGGTTGTTGGATATGTTCCGGCGCAACGGTTTGCGGCGGTGTGACGATAGGCGAAAACAGCATCGTTGCCGCCGGCGCGGTGGTTAGCCGCGATGTTCCGCCGAACAGCATCGTTGCAGGCGTACCGGCAAGGGTTATCCGCCGAATTGATGAAAATGACCGCATAAATGTGTGGGAAACATATGTTAAAAACGAAATTCCGATTTCGGCGCGAAAAGCGGCAAAATAGCACGCCCGCCCGATAATCAGAGCGCCGCAGTGCGGTTACTGAGACGGTTTGCCCGGGCAAAAAACGGGATAAAACATCGCAAATTTTCAACTTTCCGAATAGTATAATAGAAAGCACCGCTATAAGTCAGAACGAGCGTGCTCAGGCACAAGGAGAGTTGTAATATGAACTACTGCACAGGCAATTTCAGCAGACGGAACAACTGCCAACCCCAACCCGATGAATGCGGAACATATGTTACCATTCAGGGACCGCAGGGACCTATGGGGCCAAAAGGCGAACGCGGCGAAAAAGGCGAGCGCGGACCAATAGGCGAGCAGGGACCTATAGGTGAGCAAGGACCTCAGGGAGAGGTAGGCCCGCAGGGCGTGCAGGGCGACAAGGGTTGCCCCGGCGCGCAAGGCGAACAAGGTATACAAGGGCCTAAAGGCGATAAAGGTGACACCGGTGAAAAAGGTGAGCAAGGCGAACAAGGCCCCAAGGGCGATAAAGGCGACCAAGGGGTTCAGGGTGAAAAAGGCGATACCGGTGAAAAAGGCGATACCGGTGAAAAAGGCGAACAGGGCATACAGGGACCCAAGGGCGACAAAGGCGACCAAGGGGTTCAGGGTGAAAAAGGCGACACCGGCGAAAAAGGTGAACAGGGCGAACAAGGTCCCAAGGGCGACACCGGCGAAACGCCCGAAATAACCGTTGCCGAAAACACGCCTATAAGTTACAAATTGAATTTTAAAACCACAGGAAGTGATATAACCACGCCGAATCTTTTTGCACCGTACACCGAATATCACACAAATATATCAACCGTAAACAGCACCCTCGCAGTTCCGCTTGAAAATCTGATACTGACGTATCAGACAACGTCATCGACCACCGTGAGGATAACGGTTGCGGCAAAGGACACCTCCGTTCCGATTTTGGCGGACATACGCCGCACTTCAATTTATAACAGCGGATCGGTTGAGGCACAAACATTTGACAGCACGAAGGTTGCCGCACGCACTGTGCTGGATGAAATCGTTTACAGCCAGTCGCAGGAAACGCACAGCATAAAGATCCGTCAACAGGACCCTGCTACAAACCTTTGGTCGCTGTGTGAAGTCAATTCGTTCATTTCGGCGGGCGGAGCGCGCACCTCGGTTTACGTTCGGTGGATCGAATACGGCGTAGACTATACCGCACCGTAAGGCAAATAGATATTTAAAAGCACCCACTTCAAGCAGTCATCTTTCCGTGGGTGCTTTTAAACACAATTTATTTTACATCAACTTCAATTTAACTTTTTTCAACAGCCACATAAGAATTGCAACGCAGTGAAGTTTATATGCCGCAATAAAAACATTGACAATAAAGTTGACCTTTCCGTTTTCACCTTTTTGAAAGCGGAGTTTAAATTTAAGGTTCATTTTAGTAAGAACTGATTTATACCAGGAGACATTCTCTTTAAATTCATTCGTCAAATATTTGCAATCTACATAGTCCTTATGCAAAAAGGTGTCCAAAACCAAGGTTTTGATATAAAAGTAGGATAACAACTTTTTATCTATATCACCCAGATTAGTTCCTGAAATCGCATTATCCAAGTCTTTGATGACAATACTCATCAAATTTTTCTCATCATATTTTTGTATGTTCGTAACAGACAAAATATTTTCATAATTACAATATCCGGCATACGGAACCACAGAAACTCTATTTGTTAGTGAATAAGCATAAACGCTGAAATAAGCATCCTCACCAAAATTAAACTTCTTATATCTCAAATGATTTTTATTAACAAATTCAGCCGAATACATTTTCCCGGCGGTTGAGCAGTATTTAAATTTCGCCCATTCATTTTCGGTCGGTACACTTGCATATTGAAATATGTAATCATTGGAATATCTCTTGTACCCTGAAACAACAATATCACTGTTTTGAGCTGCGGCATAAAGAACTTCTATGTAGTCCTCATCTATCCAATCATCACTGTCTAAAAACGCAAGATATTTACCGGCTGCATTATCAATACCGAAGTTTCGCGCTGCTTCCTTGCCCTTATTTTCTTGTGAAAAGACTTTAATGATATCGGGATAACAACTTTCAAGATGCTTTAAAACATCCAGAGAATTGTCTTTTGAAC
The DNA here is from genome assembly GCA_963656085.1 of Agathobacter sp. Lineage (GTDB taxonomy): Bacteria > Bacillota > Clostridia > Oscillospirales > Acutalibacteraceae > CAVALG01. The sequence goes on along the minus strand of CAVKHV010000009.1, from coordinate 22,128 downwards.
CGTCATCCACCAATATTAGTTCGATATTTTCATATGTTTGGGTAAGCACACTTTTAACGCACTTGGTTATAAATTTTTCTGCGTTGTAAACCGGAACAATTACGGTAATCTTATCCATCATTTTTCTTATCCTTTGCAGTAAACTTTTGAAAAAGCACCTATCAAATTTGTTTTACACAAAATCATAAATACATTTATTATCATCCTGTATTTAAACGGGTCACCTTTCGGAGTGAAGAAAGATAAATATTTATTCTTTTTATAATCAGGAATGTTATCCGCCAACCAACCGAAAAGTCGCTTATATTCACATTTAAAACTCTCGGCTGATGCAGTTCTGCCCGAATACAGCAAGTACCATATTACATAACGGATTATGAAATATCGATTCAACTCTAAATTGTAACTCTCATTAACATTTATTAGGTCAAGCAGTTCAATAATTTTAATATCTTTTTTAAAACCCTTGTGCGCTGTGTTTGAAATCGAATCTTTATTATAGAAATAATTGTATCCTACATCGTTAATTATGCTTATTTTATTTGTTTTATTATATATCATTAAGTTAAAATAGACATCTTCACTGCTGTTGGTATCCAAGAAGCGAATGTTATTATCGTTCAAGAACTTTTTACTGATTATTCTACAATACGGCGCAGTGACAACATATTTGGAAAATTCGTCATTTTTGAGTTTTAAAACAAATTTTGTTTTATCACCTATAACCCGTTTATATCCGCCTATTATCAAATCATCGCCGCGATCCTTAATTGCGTTAAAATAATTCTGCAAATAACCTGCATCAATGTAATCATCGCTGTCTATAAACATTACATAATCGGCGCGGGATTTTTCTATTCCGAAATTTCTGGTCAACGCAGGTCCGCTGTTTTCGTTGGAAAACCCCCTTACTCTTTTGTCCACGCTTTCATATTTTTTTATAATCTGCAAAGAATTATCGGTAGAACCGTCATCTATCAAAATCAACTCAAAATTAGCGAACGACTGATTTAAAATGCTTTGCACACATCTATCCAAAAAATTTTCGGCATTATACACCGGAACTATTACAGATATATCAACCATTTTTTACACATCTCCTTATTAAAATCAAAAAATAGCCTATATATAAAATACACAGCATCAGTATTGTAAAGGCAAAGGAAACCGTGCCTCCGAGCACGCCGTATTTAATTACCATATACTTAGACAAGAACAAAATTAACACACTGCAAATTACATAAAAAATCATTTGTGCAAATGTTTTTCGCATTGCCGTTAAAATGTTTGAAACCATAAAAGAAATGCCGAAAAAAGTTGAACCTACTATTATTACCAAAAGCGGCAGGCGATAGTTTTTAAGATTGATTCCGTATACGAGTTCAAAAATCGGAACTCCAAGAAAATAAGCGGCTATGACACCCAAAATGCCGATTGCCGAAATGGCAACCGCCATCTTTGCACTTAGTTTCAACAGTTGTTTATATTCACCTGTTTTTATTAACTCGGCAAATTTAACAAGCAGGGGATGTATTATAAATTGACTGCACAAAATTATAACTGAAATCGGCATAGAAATAATACCGTAAACGGTTTGCATTTCATTTGTTGCGTAATCGTCGATTGCATACTTCGGCGCGTTTAAAATAAACTGCGTTAAAAATGTAAAAGCAAACACAAAGAAACCCAACTTAAATAAATCAATATTTTTTCGGAGATTATATCTTTCTCTTTTGTAAAAGCGTTTAAAATTGCGGTAGTCATAAAAGGCGGTTATCAGCAGACTGACGGGCAGCAAACTGAGGATTGAAAGTATAACGTCCCCGGTCAACAGGTCGGTGGCAAAAAAGACAATTGTGCCCACAGCACCCTTTAAAAACAGAGATATACCGACTTTATACAGTTCGTCGTGTTTTTGAACCACGCCGTACATAACATCGGTAAATGATTCTATAATTCTATATACAACAAACAAAAGTATTACGGCGTTTTTAGTGCTGTCATACCCTTTAATAAGCAAATAGACCAACACCGTAACAAGCATAAGCAGACAAGACGATATCCGATTGTAAACAAAATCACTGTCCGTTATAATGTCATCATTGTTGGTTACCTGATACGCTCTGCCCGCATAGTTGGATATAACCTGGAACATACACGCAAGTGAGAATCCAAAAGTAAAAATTCCTGCAATGTTTGTTCCGTTTGTTCGCGTTACAATAATCAAAAAAAACAGTGACGTAACGGCATTGACGGTTGCGCCCACCATATTCCAAATAAAATTTTTCTTTGTATTATCCATACCTGTTGTTATCCGTTCTTTTTACGTAAATAAATCCCCACATAACATATCGAATTGTTATGTGGGGTCGGTGGTGGAGACGATGAGACTCGAACTCACTACCTCTACAATGCGAATGTAGCGCTCTCCCAGATGAGCTACGCCCCCGATTATTTTAAATTTTGCTTACGGCGCGACGGTTCTGCCCCGTCAGCCCGATATAACGGAGTTCTTTAATTCCGCTGTGTTTTATACTAACGCAAATATCGCCGATTGTCAAGTATAAAAACGCTTTTTGGATATTTTAAAATAAAAACCGTTCACCGGCTATTATTGATCTACCGTTACCACGGTCTAACATCTAATATGTGCCGCGGATGCCGATTTTTAATTTATGCCGAAGGCAGTCAAGCCTTTATTAACCCTGCATTTGCAGTATTGCGCGGACATCTTCCGGTTCTGCAAGCCAATCGCTGAAGGCGGTGGCGCAGCCCGTGGCGACCGCAAATTTAAGCGATTCGCGGTTGTTGTAACCGTTATAGCGTGCGGCAAGAAATCCTGCAAGCAGCGCGTCGCCTGCACCGACGCTGCCGACCGCCCTGCCCTTAAATGCGGGTTGTGCAAATACTTCGCCCCTTTGGGAAAGGTATACCGCCCCTTTTTCGCCGCAGGAACACAGCACGCTTAAAGCACCGTCCTCCAGCAGCCGTTTTGAATAGTCGATACAGTCGTTAAGGCAGTCTATTTCTACGCCGTAGAGTTCGCCGAGTTCAATGTTATTCGGCTTTACAAGCGACGGAGTGTATTTGAGCGAGGTTTTAAGATAATCTTCGGCGCAGTCAATAACAAGTGCCGTACCGTTTTCGCCGGCGACGGTGAGTATATTTTCAAACATACGGTCATCATCACAGCGCGGCAAACTGCCCGAAACCACCAAAATATCGTTTTTTGTCAGCATATCTATTTTCCGCAGTATCATATCGCACTCAGCCACGGTTATTCTGGGACCGGGGGTGTTTATCTCGGTTTCTCTGCCGGTACGCAGTTTAACGTTTATCCTCGTTTCGCCGTAAAGCAGGTGGAGAAAATCGGCGCTGCAGCCTTCCTGTTTTAAAAGTTCATCCAATTTCTCGCCGTTTTTGCCGCCGCAGACGCTTATCGCCCTGTTATCGACGCCGAAACGGGATAGCATTATGGATACATTAAGTCCTTTTCCGCCGGGGACAAACCGCTCGCCCACCGAACGGTTTACTGCGCCCTCGCAAAACGAATTCAGAGTTAGAACATAATCGAGCGCCGGATTAAGAGTAAGAGTATATATCATATTTTCATCCCCCGAAAATCAAATTAACCAAGTCGTTTAAGGTCTGAAAGGGTCAGCCTAACGAGATAAGCCCCGTACCGAGCATATTTTGAGCCGCTTTCATAACGCCTATTTTGGCGCTGTCAAAATTCAGCCCGCCCTGCATCCAGACGGCAAAAGGCTCGCGCAGCGGCGCGTCGGCTGAAAGTTCTATTGACGAGCCGCCCGTGAACGCCCCTGCCGCCATAATCACCTTAGAGTCATATCCCGGCATATCCCACGCTTCGGGTACAACATTCGCGTCTATCGGGGCACCGCTTTGCAATCCTTTGCAGAATTCCTCAAGATTACGTGAGTTTTTAAGTTTTATGCACTGAATGATATCGGCGCGCGCCTCCTGCGGCTCGGGCGTTACTTCAAACCCCAAGCGTTTAAACAGTGCAGAAGCGAAAATTGCTGTTTTAACAGCTTCGCCCACAACGTGCGGCGCATTAAACAGCCCCATGAAAAGTTCACGTGTATGCCCAAGCGTTGCGCCGACCTCCGCACCGACCCCCGGCGCGGTCAACCTGTAAGCGCATTTTTCTACGAGAGCGCCTTTTCCGCATATATATCCGCCCGTCGGTGCAATTCCGCCGCCGGGATTTTTAATAAGCGAGCCTGCCATTATATCCACGCCGCAAGCGGACGGCGTTTCATACTCTGTAAATTCGCCGTAACAATTATCAAGCATAACCACGGTTTCGGGCGATGCCGATTTTACCGCTTTTGCAAGTTCTTTAATTTCTGCGGCGGTAAGGCTCGGCCTTAAACTGTAACCGCGCGAGCGCTGTATGTAGGCGATGCGCGGACGCTTTGCCGCAAGTTGCTTTAATATTTCGGGCATATCGGGTTTGCCGCAGCCGTCTAACTCAACTTCGCTGTATTTTATGCCGAAATCGGCAAGCGAACCGTCCGAAAATCCGTCAATTCCCAAAACGCCTATAAGAGTGTCGTAAGGTCTGCCCGTAAGGCAGAGCATTTCGTCCCCCGGGCGAAGTGTGCCGAACAGCATAACCGTAAGCGCGTGCGTTCCCGAAACGAAATTATGGCGTATAAGCGCAGAGTCACATTCCATACAGTCGGCAAACACTCTTTCAAGCGCGTCGCGCCCCCTGTCGCCGTAGCCGTAGCCTGTGCTGGGCGCAAAATGCGACTCGCTTATCCCGTTATCTATAAACGCTTTCAAAACACGCTGCTGATTATACGCAGTAATCTCGGCGGTTCTTTCAAACGCCTCGCGGCACTCTTCAAGCACTTCATCACACAAAGACGAAAGCGCAGAGTCAAACTCAAAAAAACTTTTCATAACTTAACCGTTCCCTATCTTAACAATACAATATGTATCAGCTTCCGTAAAGCCGCATTTTTTATAAAATTCCGCCGTGCCATTGCCTGCAACCGTAAAAACCTCGCGGTTTTCGCTTACAAGTTCGTTTGTAAGGGCAGAAAGCGCGGCGCGCCCCAGCCCTTTGCCGCGTTCCTGCGGCGCTGTGCAAACCGCGCCGATAAGGGCAAATCCGCTGTTTTCAACCGAAGTAAGGGCAATTGCGCCCGAGCGGTATTTAACACGCGCGGCGCCGTGGCGCATACGGTGCGATATATCGGTAAAAAAATACTCGCGCGGCGGCAGCTCTATTTCTCCGTCCGCCCCGCTTTTTAACAGCGAATAAATTTCGTCAAGCGTTGCAGACGAACAAAAATTATCTTTAACAAGAGCCTGTCCGCCCGAAAAACGCATAATTTTGCGTTCGGTTTGGGGCTTGACGCCCAAAATACGGGCAGAAGCACCCGTGCAGTAAAACTCCGTATAGCCTAAAAACTTTGCAAAATCAAAAATCTCGCCCGACTCTGCGCCGACGGTGCAAGACACCGTTAAAGCGCCGCCGAAGGTAAACATAACGGCGGTAACTTTGCCGTCGATCATTTGATACCAACACAAAAACAGCGATGCGTCGCCGCCGTAAATACCGTAAAGGCAGGCGGCTTTTTGCGCCGTTATATCGCCGATATTTTCGCCGAACGGCGGGCGGCCTTCACACAGCCGTATCATTTGCAAAGGCGTGGCAGTAAGGCAGAAACAAGATCCTGCACCGCTTTTACATCTTCTGTATCCGCAACCGATGACGGCGAATGAATATACCTGCACGGAACGGAGAGCGCCGCGGTTTTAACCCCGCTGCGGCTTATGTGTATTTTGCCCGAATTATTGCCGCCGGCAACCGCAGATTTTATTTGGTAGGGTATGCCGTTTTCACGGGCGGTGTCCACAACCTCCCCGAAAAGTTCCTTATCGTACAGCGTGCCGTTATCCATAAAAGAAAGCGTTACGCCCTTGCCTACGCGGCAGACCTTATCTTCTTCGGGCACGCCGCAGATATCGGCGGCGGTGGTTGACTCCAAAACAAGGCAGATATCCGGGTCAACCGAATAGGCAGCTGCGGCTGCGCCGCGGCATCCTATCTCTTCACCGGTCGTAAAGGTGGCGTAAAAGTCATATTCGGCAGGCTGTTTTAAGAGGTTTAAAAGGACTGCGACTCCTGCACGGTCGTCAATTGCTTTTGCCTTTAAAAGGCTTCCCATTTCAAAGGGCGGCTCGGCGAATGCGACCAAACTGCCTAACGGAAGTTTTGCAAGCGCTTCTTCGCGGCTTTTTGCGCCTATATCTATAACAATATCACTCTTTTTAACGGGTTTTCCCGTTTCGTCCTTTTTAAGCAGATGTATGGGCTTTGTTACCGTCGCGCCGTTTACGTTTCCGCACCTGACAGCGCGCGCCGCAAGGACGCCGGGCTCAATCCCGCCGACCGTTTCAAATTTTAAAAATCCGTCTTCGTCGGCTGCTGTGACTATCAGTCCTACTTCGTCCATATGGGCGTCCACCATCACTTTTTTTGACGGTTTTTCAGCGCCTTTTTTAAAGGCTGTCAGGTTGCCGAGCGCGTCTGTTTTTACCTCGGCACTGTCGCCTATTTCTTTTATCAAAAATTCACGCAGGGCAGATTCTCCGCCCGAAACCGCGTCAATTAGGCAAAGTTTTTTTAAAAGTTCTTTCATCCAGTTTGTTACCCCCGAACGGCATATTCGCACAACAGGCGCGCCGTGTTTTCGATGTCGCCGAGGTCAACTACCTCCTGCGGCGTGTGCATATTTCTGATGGGTATTGAAATAAGACCCGTTTCGACGCCCGCGCGGTTTACCGATATAACGTCGGCGTTTGTGCCGGTTCTGCCGCCCATAACCTCAACCGTGTAGGGTATTTCGGCTGAGTCGGCAAGGGATTTGAGTTTATCGCTCATCGGGTAAGAGAGGGCAGGCGAAACGCCTATCATTGCGCCTGTTCCGAGTTTTGCGGTTTTATCCGGGTCAACATTCGGCGTGTTGCCGAAACTTACGTCTACGGCGATCGCTTTTTGCGGGTCAATCGCAAAGGTTCTTGTTTTTGCGCCGCGTGCCGAGAGTTCCTCGGCGTCGCTGAACAGAAAAATTACGGTGTATTCGGGCGTGCCTTCAAGCCGTATCAGTCGCGCCGCCTCAATAAGTGCGGCGACCCCTGCGCGGTCGTCAAGCGACTTAGCCGCCAGCGTATTGTCGGAGAGCATACGGGCGGACGGGGCAAAGGTTACCCTGCTGCCGGGCGGAATTAAATCTTTTGCTTTTTCGCCAAGACCGGTGTCAATGCACATTTTATCAATTGTCGGCTGGGTTGCACCCTCTTTTTTCAGGTGCGGAGGGGTACTGCAAAACACGCCGCCGTAACATTTTTCGTCAGCCCCGTAAATGCAGACCGGCTGCGCGGCAAGTATGCGCGCGTCAATGCCGCCCGCTGCCGCAACCTTTAAAAATCCGTCCTCACTTACGCTTGTTACGACCATACCGATTTCGTCAATATGCGCGTCAAACATCAGTGTTCGGTCACTGTTTCCTTTTATTACGGCGGTCACGCTTTTACCGTCGGACTCAACCTCGTCCGCATATTCGGCTATTGCGTCGGCCGCTTTGTCTGCGGCAGATCTGAGTCCCCCGAATCCTCCGCAGTTGCAAAGCTGCATTACAAGTTCTTTAAGTTCCATTACATACGCCTCTTTTTTTTCAGCCGCCCGCCGTTTTTCAGACAAATTAAAGACTGTTTACAAGTTTTTTAAAGTGGTCGCCCCTTGCCATAAAGTTGGGGTAAGAATCAAAACTTGCCGAAGCCGGACTGAGCGTTACTATATCTCCGCTTTCGGCGTTGTCGTGAGCGGCGGCAACCGCTTTTTCCAAATCCTCCGCCCTGATTATTTTCGGGCTGCCGTTATAGGCAGGGTCGCCCGTCACGGCTTTTTCAATCTTATCCGCCGTAGCGCCCGTAAGTATAAGCAGTTTCACCTTTTCAATAACCACGGGGGCAAGCGGTTCAAACGGCACGTGTTTGTCGTATCCGCCGGCGATAAGTATAACCTTCCTGTCAAACGCTTTAAGTCCCGCAATCGTGCGCGTCGGGCTGGTTGCTATCGAATCGTTATAATATTTAACGCCGTCAAGTTCGCGCACAGGCTCTATGCGGTGCTCAACGCCCTTGAATTCACGGGCTACGCGGCATATACTGTCAGCCCCGGCATAACCCCAAACTGCGGAAATTGCGGCAAGGTAGTTAGCAATGTTATGGTCGCCGAGCAGTGCGATCTCGCCGCGGTTTATAATGGGAACCGACATACCTCGGTACGCCATATTAAGCGTGCCGTCCTCTGCAAGATATGCGCCGTTGTCCACTTTACCGGAAAGGGAGAAGAACATAGTCTGACCCCTTACAAGGTCGGCAAAGCCTGCGGTTATTGAGTTTTCGGCGTTCAGCACCGTGCGCGAAAATGCGTTCTGGTGCAGGAGTATATTCTTTTTTGCCGATATATATTCGTCCATATCCTTGTGTATATCAAGGTGGTTGGGCGCAACATTGGTTACAACAGCGACGTCGGGTCCCTTACGCATTGAGATAAGCTGGAACGAGGACAGTTCAACAACAACAAAATCGTCAGCCGAAATGTGTTCTATATCGGGCAGCAGCGGATGACCGATATTACCGCCGACATGGACTTTTTTACCTTCCGCTTCAAGCATTTTGGCAATAAGTGTTGTGGTCGTGGTCTTTCCGTCCGACCCGGTAACGGCAAATATCGTTGCGGGGCACAAGTCGAAAAATACCTCCATTTCGCTTGTAACCGCAATACCGTTGCGGCGCGCAGCGGCAAATTCGGGGAGGTAGAAATTCATTCCCGGAGTGCGGAATATGATATCGACCTCTAAATTTTTAAGATAATCGGGGCCTAATCTCAGCACCGCGCCGCGTTCCTCAAGTTTGTCGGCAAGCGGCCCTATCTGTTCGCGGGTGCGCCTGTCGCAGGCGTAGACCCTTGCGCCCTTGTCAAGAAAGTCGAATATAAGCGGCGTATTGCTTATGCCTATGCCGCAAAGGGCTATCTTTTTTCCCTCTATTTTTGAAAAAAACTGCTTAAAGTCCATTGTATTATCTCCTTTTCGGTAGGCTGACGGGGCAAAACCGTCACACCCGATTACACATTATCGCACATCGTCATATATTTTATACAGTTCGCTGTATCTGCCGCCTGATTTAAGAAGTTCGCTGTGGCTGCCGCGTTCAATCACATTTCCGCCGCCGTCAATAACCAGGATCTCGTCGGCATTTTTTACGGTTGTAAGGCGGTGGGCTATTATGAGCGTTGTTCTGCCTTCGGAAAGCCGCCCGAGCGACTCCTGCACCACCCGCTCACTCTCGTTATCAAGGGCGGAGGTGGCTTCATCCAGAATAAGTATCGGCGGGTCTTTTAAAAATACCCTTGCGATAGAAATTCGCTGTTTCTGACCGCCCGAAAGTTTAACGCCGCGCTCGCCCACATAGGTATCATACCCGTCAGGCAGTTCGGATATAAATCCGTCCGCACCCGCAAGGCGCGCCGCACGGCGGATTTCATCATCGGTTGTGCCGGGTTTACCGTAGGCTATATTATCCTTAACCGAGCCCGAAAACATATATACATCCTGTTGAACTATACCTATATTTTGCCGCAAAGAGCGCAATGTATAATCACGAATATCGGTTCCGTCGATTTTTATGCAGCCGTCGCAGACATCGTAAAAACGCGGTATAAGTGCCGAAACGGTTGTTTTGCCGCCGCCCGACGGACCTACAAGCGCCACAGTCCTGCCCGCACCTATATGCATATTAAATCCGTCAAGAACGGCCTCGTTTTCAGCCGAATATTTAAACGAAACATTGCAGAATTCTATATCGCCGACGGCGCTTTTGAGCTTTTTTGCACCCTTACGGTCGGTAATATCCGGCTCTATATCCATTATTTCAAAAAACCGCTCTATTCCGGTCATACCGCGCTGGAACTGCTCGCCGAACTCTACAATTCGGCGTATTGAACCGAGCAGTGTGCTTACAAAAAGCAGGAACGCCACAAGGTCAGCCGCCGAAATATACCCGCCGCGCATAAAGAATGCGCCGGCAACAACTACTATAATGTACATAAGTCCGTCAAACAGGCGTGTTGAGCACTGAAACGCCCCCATTACTTTATATATATTCCGCTTAGTACCGAGAAAAGCGTTGTTTCCCTTTTGAAATTTTTTGCGCTCGATTTCTTCACCCGTGAAGGATTTTACCACGCGGATACCTAAAAGACTGTCCTCCACGCCGGCATTGAGTTCGCCTATCTGGCGGCGGGACTCCAAAAATCCGTTGTGCATACGTTTATTAAAAACGCTGAGGATTATAACCATGGGCGGTATCACTGCGAACACTATAAGGGTCAGCGGGACGCTCATTGTGCACAGAATTACGAATGAAGCGATAATTTTAATTCCGGTGATAAAAAGTTCTTCGGGGCAGTGGTGGGCAAATTCGGTAACATCAAAAAGGTCGTGCGTTATTCTTGACATTATCGAGCCTATTTTTGCCCCGTCATAATATGAAAACGAGAGCTTTTGCAGATGGTCAAACATATCGGTTCGCAGGTCGGTTTCTATTTTTGCGCCCGTAATATGCCCTACGGTTGCCATAAAATAGAATGCCGCAGCGTCGATAAGCCGTAAAATGATATAAATTCCGCCTATCGACAAAATAAATTTCGGCGTTAACAGCGTAATATTATTGGTTGCGGCATCGGTAATTTGCCGCACTATCATGGGCAGCGCAAGTTCACACACCGTGGTAAACGCCGCAAAAAACAGATCCAATCCGACCAGCCCCGCATAACGACGATAATAGGGCAGAAAGCGTTTTATATTTTTTCGGTTTTTTTGTTTATTTATGCGTTTATCCATAATCGGCTGCTGCCTTTCTTAAGAATACGGCGTTTCAGACGGTGCATTTAGAAAAATCAAACTTTGCGTTATTAAACAACACAATCGCCGAAAGTTTGGTGTTGCTGAAAATAAATCTCATACCGCAGTCGCCGTATGGGAAGGTCAATGTCATAATATCGTCGCCCGACACGATACCTTCGGGCAGGTAAGTTAAACTGTCGGCTGTCGGCCTTTCTTCATACCCGTTACCCAAAAAATAGCGCACGTCGCTTACGGTATTCGTGCCGAAGCGGAAGTTATATGTATCTTTTTTAAAGGAAACGACGGCAAGCAGGGTATCGTCGCCGGCAGAGAAATAATAAACCGCCTCGTCCGTGGTTACGGTGGGGTATTCACCGGTTTTACTCTCTTTGTAATTTTTTACGGATTTTCCGTTTTCTTTTTTGGTGTAATGCGCTTTTACACTTGCCGAGTCATCGCCTATTGCGAACGGCAGACCTGTTATTTCGCCCTCCTCGGCGCTTGATTCAAGCGTTTCGGGGTCGACATCACCCTGTTTGTTATCCGAGGTTTTTTTATCGCCGCAGGCGGCAAAAAGGCTTGAAAGCGCAAGTATTACGCAAAGTGCGAAAACCGTGATTTTTTTCATAAGGGCACCCCTTCAGTCAGAATATTTATTAAGCAGTTCGTGCTGTTTATCCCAAAGCCGCTGTGACAGGTCAACATAGTAAGTATGCGGTTTTTCAAACCTCTTAACTTCGTCCCACAGGGTATCTATCTGCTGTTTGCAGTAATTTTTCACGTCGGCTGTTGAGGGATTTTCGTAAACGCATTTTCCGCCCTTAAAGATCTGTTCGTGCAGGCGGCGTGCGGTGAAGTTTGTTACCGTTTTGCGTTTCCATGTATGCTCGGGGTCAAAAATTTCATAGGGTTTTGAATCGTCGATCACCTCGTCCGCCATGGTAATAACATCGGCAATGGCGTTGCCGCTTTCATTATCGTAAAGGCGCCAGCAGGTTTTAAAACAGGGAATAGTGATCTTCTCTACATTCTCGCTTATTTTTATTCTGGGGATAATTTTGCCGTTTTCATCCTCAACGGCGACTATTTTATAAACTCCGCCGAACACCGCCTCGCTTGACGCGGTAATAAGCCGTTCGCCAACGCCGAAAGAGTCAACCTTTGCGCCCTGAACCAGCATATCGCGGATGTTATATTCGTCGAGCGAGTTGGAAACACATATCTTGCAGTCGGGGTAACCTGCGTTATCAAGCATTTTTCTTACCTTTTTGGTAAGGTAGGTGATATCGCCGCTGTCTATACGGATACCGAGGGGTCTGTAACCTTTGGGTTTAAGCACTTCGTTGAACACCTTAATGGCATTGGGGATACCCGATTTAAGCACATTATAGGTATCAACAAGCAAAAGGCAGCTGTCGGGGTAATGCTCGGCATAGGTTTTAAAGGCTTCATACTCACTGTCGAACAACTGGACCCAGGAATGAGCCATCGTGCCCGAAACGGGTATGCCGAAATCCATACCCGCCTTAACGCAGGAGGTGCCTACGCAGCCTGCAATGTAGGAAGCGCGCGCACCGTAAACGCTGGCGTCATAGCCGTGGGCGCGGCGAGCGCCGAATTCCATAACGCCCCTGCCGTCAGCCGCGCGGACAATACGGTTTGATTTTGTAGCGATAAGCGACTGGTGATTTATGCAAAGCAACAGCATTGTTTCAATAAGCATAGCCTGCGAAACCGGTCCGCGAACCGTGATTATCGGCTCTTTCGGGAATATGGGCGTGCCCTCCGGTATTGCCCAGACATCGCAGGTGAATTTGAAGTTCGCAAGCATATCCAAAAACTCGTCGCAAAACAGGTTAAGCGAACGGAAATACCGGACATCTTCGGCGGAAAATGTAAGATTGTCGAGGTACTCGACCAACTGGTGAAGTCCTGCCATAACGGCGAAACCGCCGTCATCGGGTATTCTCCTGAAAAACATATCGAAATAACTTATTGTATCGCCCTTGCCGGATTGTATAAGCCCGCTTGACATAGTAGCTTCATACAAATCCATAAGCATAGGAAGATCTCTTTTCATCATTGCTGCATCTCTCCGTTCGTTTATGCGTTAAAATGTACTTTTATCAGTCGTTCCGCCTGCCGAAAAGCAATATAAGTCTTACAAGTTGAGCCAGTGACACAAGCAGTGCGGCGACATAGGTCATAGCGGCTGCCGAAAGCACGCGGCGTGCGCCCTTAGCCTGTGAATCGTCCAAAATTCCGACAGAGCGTATTGCCGATATTGCGCGGCGCGATGCGTCAAATTCAACAGGCAGGGTTATCAGTTGAAACAGTACCACAAGCGAAAACAGTGCGATACCTGCCCAAATGAGCGCCTCAAAATTAAAAACCAAGCCCAGTATCAGAACTATCCAGGAAAAACTTGAGCCGAACTGACACGCCGGAATGACCGCGGCGCGGATTTTTATGGGCACGTAGCCGACGGCGTACTGCACGGCGTGTCCCGCCTCGTGGCACGCAACGCCCACAGCCGAAACGCTGTTTGAGTCAAACACACTGTCGGAAAGGCGGATAACATTTCCGCGGGGGTCGTAATGGTCGGTCAGATTACCGGAAACCCGTTCTATCCGAACACCGTTTACGCCGGCGGCGGCAAGTACGCTCTCTGCCGCCTGCCTTCCGGTAAGCGGAGAGCCGACCGACGAATATTTTGAAAATGTTGTTTTAACCTTGATCTGCGCGATAAGCGAAATTAAAAACGCCGGCAGCACAAGCAAAAGATAATAATAGTCAAAACCGTAATAACCCATAATCACACCTCTTTAAAACTGTCGAACAGCCGTTATTTAATCGGGAACCGAACATTTTGTAAAGCGTTAAAGTATCACCCGCCGTAACCGTTCGGATTGTTTTTCTGCCAACGCCAACTGTCGACACACATATCCTCAATACTGCGTTTAGCCTTCCATCCGAGCAGTTTCTGCGCCTTGTCCGCTTTTGCGTAGTTTTCGGCAATATCGCCGGGGCGGCGTGCGGTTATTTCGTAATTGACCTTAACGCCCGATGCCTTTTCAAAAGCGTGCACAAGTTCCAGCACGCTTGTGCCGTTGCCGGTGCCGAGGTTTATCGCTTCGCAGGTTTTGTGGTGCAGCGCATATTCAACCGCTTTGACATGGCCTTCCGCCAAATCCACAACATGAATGTAATCCCTGATGCAGGTGCCGTCACGGGTCGGGTAATCGTTGCCGAAAACGCTTAATTTTTCGCGTTTTCCTACGGCAACCTGTGATATAAACGGCATAAGATTGTTGGGTATGCCGCGCGGGTCTTCGCCTATAGTTCCGCTTTCGTGCGCACCTATGGGATTAAAGTAGCGAAGCAAAACGATCGACCGGTCTTTGTCGGCATTGTAAACATCGGTTAAAATCTGTTCTATAAACAGTTTGGTTCTTCCGTAAGGGCTGCTTGTTGTGGTAATGGGCATAGTTTCGTCAAACGGAACCTCGTTTTTATCGCCGTATACGGTTGCGGAGGACGAGAAAACCAGGGCTTTGCAGCCGTGGGCACGCATACTTTCGCACAGAGTAAAGGTTGAGCCCAGGTTGTTTTCATAGTATTCAAGCGGTATTTTTGCCGATTCGCCTACCGCTTTAAGTCCTGCAAAATGTATCACGGCGTCGATTTTATTTTCATCAAAAATTTTATCCGTTGCAGCACGGTCGCAGATGTCCGCCTTATAAAATTTAAGGGTTTTGCCCGTTATTTTTTCCACTCTTCGCAGTGATTCTTCATTGCTGTTTGCAAGATTATCCGCTACAATTACATCGTACCCGTTGTTTAAAAGTTCAACACAGGTATGGCTGCCGATATATCCGGCACCGCCGGTTACTAAAATTGTCATTAAATTTCACTCCCTAAAATAATTAAAGTGTTTTGTAGAATTCAAGCACGGTGAGATAGGTCATATACACATCGAACTTTGCAACTATTTCAAACGGTGCGTGCATAGCAAGCACGGGAACGCCGAGGTCAACCGTATCAACGCCGAGGTTTGCAATAAACATTGCAACCGTACCGCCGCCGCCTGCGTCAACCTTGCCGAGTTCGCCCGTCTGCCAGATGATATCGGCGTCGCAAAGCATTTTGCGAATTTCGCCGACATATTCCGCCGACGCGTCGCTTGTTCCGCTTTTGCCGCGCGCGCCCGTGTATTTGGTGATAACCGCTCCGCCGTTGAGGAAAGAGGAATTCTTCGGTTCAAACACATCACTGAAAGTGGGGTCGTAAGCCGAATTGACATCAGCCGACAGGCATTTTGAAACGCGCAGCACGCGTCCTGCGGTAAGTCCTTCGGCTACTGCCAGATCCTCTATAAAATATCTAAGGAAAGACGAGTTAAGTCCCGTGTTGCCGTCCGACCCGATTTCTTCCTTATCCGCCAAAACGGTAAGAACGGTCTTTTCGGGATTTTCGACATCAAGAACCGCGCGCAGCGCAGGGTAAGCGCAGACACGGTCGTCATGACCGTAAGCGCCTATAAGCGAACGGTCAAAGCCCACATCGCGCGGCATATATGACGGGACAGCCTCCAGTTCAGCCGAGAGAAAATCACCCTCGGTTATGCCGTATTTTTCGTTAAGAATTTTAATTATATTAAGTTTCACAAGGTCTGCGCCCTCGTCGGCTTTAAAGGGGTGCGAACCGATAAGAATATTAAGTTCTTCGCCCTTAATACCGTCCGATAAGGTGCGTTTGCTCTGCTCGGCAGCCAGGTGCGGCAGCAGGTCGCTTACCACAAAGCAGGGATCGCCCTCGCTATCGCCGATCGAAATTTCGACGCGGCTGCCGTCACGTTTTACAACGACGCCGTAAAGCGAAAGCGGAATCGTCGCCCATTGGTATTTTTTAATTCCGCCGTAATAATGCGTTTTAAAGTAAGCCAGGTCGTTGCTTTCGTAAAGCGGATTGGGTTTAAGGTCAAGGCGCGGAGAATCTATGTGCGAAGCGGTTATCTTAACGCCCTCTTTAAGCGGACGCTTGCCTATAACGGCAAGGATGACCGATTTTCCGTGATTATTGACATACACCTTGTCGCCTGCTTTATATTTTTTATCGGGGTCGAATTCGGTAAAGCCTTTCTCGGCAGCAAGTGCCAATGTCTCGCGCACTGCAAGACGCTCGGTCTTTGCCTTGCCTAAAAATTTGCAATAATCGGCACAGAATTCATCGCCCGCCTTCAAAACATCGTCGCTTACGAGTTTTCTGCCGTTCTTTTTTTCATAAAACAGTTCATCTTTCAACTGTTTTACAGCGTCTTTTTTCTCATTCATAACCTTGTTCCTCCGTTAAAAATTTTTTTGCATTTTCGCAAAATTCGGCTATATCGCCGTTGTTGTAAATAATTTTATCGGCGCGCTCTTTATAATATTCGTCCGTTTTGCCTGCGCCGAGGCGTATTTCGGCGTCTTCTTCGGTCAACCCGTCGCGCAGAAGTATGCGGCGCTTTCTCTCATCACGGTCGCACAGCACCGCAACGGTCACATTGCAAACCGAGTCGAGTCCGCTTTCAAAAAGCGTGGGTGCGTCCAGCAGACAGTATTCATATCCCTCGCTTTTCGCTTTTTCCATATCTTTTGCTATTTGATTTTTTATATACGGAAAAATAATTCTTTGCAGTTCGTTTTTCCGTTCCTCGGTTTTAAATGCGGCGCGGGCAAGCGCCTTGCGGTCAAGGCTTCCGTCACCTTTAATTATACCGTTACCGAAACTTATTCGCAACTGTTTAATAAGCAATATTTCGGAAATTGTGACCTGCCTTGAAACATTATCGGCATCTATAACGAAAAAACCGAGTTTTTTTGCCAGTTCGGCAACCGTGGATTTACCGGAACCCGTCGGTCCCGTCATACCGATTATTCTCAAACGCCGATCACCTCAAATCCGGCGGCGCGTATAAGTCGGTTATATACCGCAAGTCCGACGCCGCTTTTGTGCGGAGCGTGGGCATAGCACAGTTTGCAGTTCATTTTATCAATATCCCTCAGCGCACCGAAAAGTTCGGCGGCTTTTTGCGAATCGTCGGATAAACTGCCGTAGGTAAGCGCCGGCACATTAAGCGCCGCCCTCTCTTCATCACAGCAAAGGGCGCAAACACCGTCCGCCGCGTGTGAATTAACATATTCCGTAAACCGTTCGGGTTCGCCTTCTATCATCACGACCCTCGTTTTGGGCGAATAGTGCTTATATTTCATACCGGGGCTTGCCACGCGCGCGCCCTTTTCGGGTTCCTGCAATACGGCGCGGTCAATTTCCAAATCGGGCAGCAGTTCCCTTAACTGTTCGGGTGTTACGCCGCCGGGGCGCAAAAGTCGGGGGCGTTCGCCCGCTAATGTGATAACGGTAGACTCCACGCCGACGGCGCAGGGATTACCCATTAAAATTGCTTCCACCCTGCCGTCAAGGTCTTTAATGCAGTGCTCGGCGGTGGTGGGGCTGGGCGAGCCTGAAAGGTTCGCGCTCGGCGCGGCGATAGGCGTGCCTGCCGCCGATATAAGTTCCTGCGCGATTGGGTCGGACGGGAAGCGTATTGCCACCGTTTCAAGCCCCGCGCTGACTTCGTCGGGAATCAGATCGCTTTTCGGCAATATCATTGTAAAGGGTCCCGGCCAAAATTTTTCGGCGCATTTTTTTGCCGATTCGGGTATATTTTTAACAAGCGGCGGCAGCATTGAAATATCGCTTATATGTACAATAAGCGGATTATCCTGCGGACGGCCTTTAGCGGCAAATATGCGTTTTACGGCTGCGCCGTTAAGCGCGTCCGCCCCCAAACCGTATACCGTTTCGGTCGGGAAGGCAACCAAACCTCCGTTTTTGATTATTTCAGCCGCCTGCAATACGGCGGTATGCCTGCCGCGCCCAAGTGCGTCAAGTTTAGCGGTTTTTACAGTGTCCATCATTCATTACCTGATTTCAACATTTCGGTTCTGTAATATGTTATAAGCGAATCTATGATCTCGTCAAGGTCGCCGTTAAGCACCTGTTCAAGTTTATAAAGGGTAAGACCTATCCTATGGTCGGTGACCCTGCCCTGCGGATAGTTATAGGTACGTATACGCTCGGAACGGTCGCCCGTTCCGACCTGCGCGCGCCTGTCGGACGCTATGGCGTCGGTCTGTTCCGCCATCATTTTTTCATATATTCTTGAGCGCAGAACGCGCATCGCCTTTTCGCGGTTTTTGTGCTGGCTGCGTTCGTCCTGACATTCAACCACCGTGCCCGTGGGGATATGGGTTATGCGTATTGCGGATTCGGTCTTGTTGACGTGCTGTCCGCCCGCACCGCTTGAGCGGTAGGTGTCTATCTGCAAATCGGCAGGGTTGATTTCAAGTTCAACCTCGTCAGCCTCGGGCAGCACGGCTACTGTAACGGTTGAAGTGTGTATCCTGCCCGAAGTTTCGGTTTCGGGCACACGCTGAACACGGTGGACTCCGCTTTCGTATTTAAGGCGCGAATAAGCACCCTCGCCCTCCACCGTCATACTTATTTCTTTATATCCGCCAAGCTCGGTTTCGTTTGCGCTGACGGTTTCAATCTTCCAGCGCTTTGCCTCGGCGTACATACTGTACATTCTTGTAAGCGCCGCCGCAAACAGCGCGGCTTCCTCGCCGCCGGCGCCGCCGCGGATTTCTATTATTACGTTTTTATCGTCGTTCGGGTCCTGCGGCAGCAGAAGAACTTTAAGCTCTTCCGAAATGCGCTGTATATCCGCGTCAGCCTCGTTTTTCTGTTCTTCGGCAAGCAGTTTAAGTTCGGGGTCAACCCCTCCGCCCGACAGTATCTCGTGCGCTTCCTCGTAACTTTGCTTAGCCGCACGGTACTCGCGGTACTTTTCCACAATAGGCGTAAGTTGCTTATGTTCTTTCATTAATTTTTTAAAGTTTTCCTGGTCCGAAAAAATTTCAGGGTCAGCCAACAGCGCGGCAATCTCGTTAAATCTTTCCTCGACCTGTTTCAGTTTATCAAACATAAATTAATCCTTTTCAAGTAAATTGCGGCAAAAATTTATTCGCCGGGCGCGGCTCTTTCAACCGATTTTATTCTTTTTTCCGCCTTTTGTCTCGGCAGCATTATCTCCCTGCCGCATTTTTCGCATTTTATTTTAAAATCCATACCCACGCGCAAAACGGTAAATTCGTTGCCGCCGCACGGGTGCGGTTTTTTCATTATGATTTTATCCCCTGCCCGTATATCCATAACAGTGCTTCCTTTCACGGTTGATATGCCGAAATAAACCCGAAAGAGGGAATATTGCCATATTCAAAAAATACCCCGAGGCAAATCCGCAGAATACGCCCCGGGGTTTTAAACTACTTATCTATTCTTCCGTAAAGCGGCATACTCTGAGCGTCAGCCTTTTTCTCGGTCTCCTGTGCAGGCGCGGCATTATATGCGGCACGTTCCCTGCCGTAGTTTCCGCGCGGGCGGCGCTCGGCGTTGTCGGGAATAATTACGACGTGTCTTCTTGACCCTTCGCCCATTGATTTAGAGGTAACACCCTCAATATCCTGTATTGCGGTATGAACTATTCTGCGCTCATACGGGTTCATCGGTTCAAGTGAGCGGCTGCGGCGAAGTCTGATAGCTGTTGCAGCGGTCTTCTTAGCCAGTCCCTCAAGCGAGGCGGCGCGTTTTTCACGGTAATCGCCCACATTTATTACTATGCGGTAATATCCTTCGCCCTTCTTGCTTGCTGCAAGCGAGGCAAGGTACTGCAGCGCGTCAAGCGTTTCGCCGCGGCGACCTATTACAACGCCGAGGTTCTCACCCTCAACATTTATTGCTGCGCCGTCATCCTTTTCGTCAACCGTCATTTTAACATCATTGCAGCCGAGTTCTTTCAGAATTTCGGATATATATGCGGCAGCCTTTGCGGCGTTGCCCGACTTTTCAAGCCTGTCAACAGGAACGCCTGCTGTCGCGGCGGCAACCGCACCGTTGTTTTCATTCTTTACCGGGGCTGTTTTTTCTTTCTTTTCGGGTTGAGCCTTTTTATCGGCAGGCGCTTTCTTACGGTCGCCTTTTGCGGATTGCTTTTTCGCCGGTTTTTCGTCGGGTAATTCAACAAATGCCTTAACGGCGGCAGGCTTGCCGCCGAACAACCCTAAAACCTTGGCTTTAGGCATTTCCAGAACTTCATACCGGATATCCGCGGTATCTTTCAGTTTGTTTTCGGTCTGTAATCTTGTCAGTGCGAGTTCCCGTGCTTCTTCAACGGTATCGGCTTTGCCGAGTGCTTCTTTTATCAATTTAGATCCTCCTAATATAAAAACGGATAATTATTTTTCTTCCGAAATTTTCTTTTTCTCGTAAATATCGCGTGCAGTAATCGCTTTAAGGCGATCCTCCGCCATAAGTCTGTTGGGGTTGTAGCGTATGGTAACCAAAGCCTGTATAACGCAGGCAACTATGCTTGAGCATATCCAATAGAAACCGACCGCGCCTTCAAGGCTGAAGGCAAAGAACAGGGATATAAGCGGCATTGTAAGCATCATACCTGCCATATTGGGTTGGTCGGGGTTAATCTTTTTATTTATTATAAGCATAACTATGCTGTTTATCATAGCCGCCGCAAATGCAAGCAGAGGGATAAGCCAGATTTTTTCCCAGCCGCCGATGATATCCCAACTGAAATGGGGACGTTCGGTCAACTGAATACCGAGCCAGTTAAAATCAATCTTTTTGATTTTTTCAATCTGTGAAGCGGAAAAATACTTACCTGCTTTATCTATATGTTTAAGCAGTGTAATTTCGCTTTTCGCACTTCCGCCGAGCGCGGCAAGCGCTTTGTCGGAAACTTTAAGGTTGGCGATATAACTTATCGGCTTTCTTATAACCTCGTAAACGCCCATCATAAACACAAGGCGCAGTACCATCGGCAAACAGCCGCCGGCAGGGGATACACCCTCTTTGGTATAAAGATCCTGGGTTGCCTGCTGAACCTTCACACGGTCATCCCCGTATTTTTTCTTGATAGCCTCAAGCTTCGGGCGAAGGCGAGCCTGTTTTAAAGATGTTTTTTGCGTTTTTATGGTAAGCGGCAGCATTACAAGGTTTACAAGTATTGTAAACAAGAATACAGCCAAGGCGAAATTGTTGCCGGAAATTGACATAAGCCATCTGAGCACATAGCCCATCGGTACACCGATTATTCCCATTTAATATCTCCAATCCCGAAATATCGGGCACGGGCGGAGGTTCCGCGCGGCGCCGGGTTTCGTTCATTTGTTTTTCTTTTCAGGCACGGGGTCATACCCGCAGTGTTTGTTAAAAGGGTTGCAGCGAAGCAACCGCCGGATTGTAAGTCCCGTTCCCACCAGCACGCCGCGTTTTTCAAGCGCTTCTATAGCATATTCCGAGCAGGTAGGTATAAACCTGCAGGTGCCGGGCGTGAGGGGAGAAATCGTTTTTCTGTAAATTTTTACGGCGGCTATCAACAGCCTTTTCATAAAAGGCCTGCCTCCCGTAAGTGGGCGCGCATATCTTCTTCAACTTTGGTGCTTTTCGAATAGACGGTTTTAACGCGTGCCACAAAGACGATATCGGCGGAGCCGGATATTCCGGGCAGGCAGGATCTGAAAGCTGCTTTTATGACCCTGCGCGCGCGATTGCGCTGTACTGCGCCGCCGATTTTTTTGCCGGTAGTGATCCCCACTCTTATCTTGCCGCTGCGGTTCGGCAAAACGTAGGTTACAAGCCGTGAACCCGCATAGGACTTTCCGCGCCAGTAGGCACGGCGGAAATCTTTATTCAAATTCAGAGTTTCAAGAATCACATAAATCAATCCGTTCAAATCAGATCTCATAATACAGTGAAAGACCACTGTTGTGGCCTTTCATTAGTAGGTAAGGGTCTTTCTGCCTTTTGATCTGCGGCGGGCGAGAACCTTTCTTCCGTTTGCGGTGGCCATTCTTTTTCTGAAACCGTGTTCCCTCTTGCGGTGAAGTTTCTTAGGCTGATATGTTCTTTTCATCTACTTTGATCCTCCTTCGACCGCATAAAATCCCGTTGCGTTACATACAAAACGGCCATGCGGCAAGCCGAAATTTAAAAATGAAAACAGTAACACAACCTATCAAGATAAAATTATACTTAAAAACCGAGATTTTGTCAA
>CAVKHV010000008.1:0-39221 GCA_963656085.1 Agathobacter sp. | reverse complement strand
AAATATAAGGATATGCTACAAAACGGTTGACATTCTAATAAATATATGGTATAAATATATCCGAACGGAAATGCACCGGATGTGCATTACACACTGCAACGGAGGTATAAATATGTCAAAACAAGACGAGATGTCTGCTAAAAACACAGTAAACGGAGTGCCGTCTTTTTCTATCACCTCTGTTAATTGGGTGCTTGCAATGTATGATTCAATCATATTTGTTGCTATGTCGCTGTTTGTGATTTTAATATATGATGGGAACAATTGGTCGTACAGCCTGTATTGTCGGCTTGCTGTATTATTGGTGCTGACCTTTGCTTTCAGGTTTACCTTTAAGGTCTACCGTCAGATATGGCGGTACGGAGATATGCAATCATACACAAGGCTGTTTGCTGCCGATGTGTGTGCTTTTGCTGTTTATGCTTTGGCGGAAGTCCCGATTTTCGGGAAGCAGTATGCTTTTGTGCCTATCCTTGCATTTTACGCTATTGACCTCATAGTAATAACCGAAATGCGCGCTGCCTATCGTTATGTGTATAAAAATTGCGGCAGAAATACAGGGTGGGGCAATTTCCTGAATTTCCTTTTGAAGATATTTGCTCACAGGGATAAGAATGATGCCAATGCGTATAATGCAGGTAAAATAGGAATAGCAATAATAGGCGCAGGTCGCGTAGGTGCGGGTTTGGCGTCTGAATTGATCGGCAATTCCGCGGCAACATATACGCCCCGCTGTTTTATTGATGTTGATAAGGCTAAAATCGGCCGTCAAATATCCGGTATACCGGTAATAGCAGAAGAGCTTGCAAACGCGGATATCCTTAATGCATACCGAGTTCAGGAAATAGTGTTTGCCGTTCCTCAATTGGCGGCAGCGAGAAAGAAAGAACTGTATGACCACTATGTGCAATTCGGTCGCCCTATAAAGAATTATGACTATCCGTCGGTCGGGGCGTCAGGTAACGGTAGACGCCGCATAAATAACCTCGAAATTGAGGACCTTTTGTTTCGCAAACCCATAACGGTTGCCGACTCCGCTACCGATTCGTATTACTTCGGCAAAACGGTTTTGATAACCGGTGGCGGCGGGAGCATAGGAAGCGAACTTTGCAGACAAATTGCAAGAATGTCGCCGGAAAGAATAGTAATTGTTGATTGTTATGAGAACGGTGCTTACGATGTTCAGCAGGAATTAAGAATTAAATACGGAAAATCCGTTAAGATAGATGTTGAGGTGTTTTCGGTAACCAATAAGCAGGCGCTTGAGAATGTCTTTGCGGCGTATCGTCCGCAGGTTGTCCTTCATGCGGCGGCGCATAAACATGTTCCGCTTATGGAACGTAATTGCTGTGAGGCAATTATTAACAATGTTTTCGGTACTCTTAACACTGTCGTCACCGCCGAAAAATTTAAGGCGGAACGGTTTATTATGGTATCAACCGACAAGGCTGTTAACCCGACAAACGTTATGGGCGCAACCAAAAGAATGTGCGAAATGATTATTCAAAGCCACAGTGCAATGAATACCGGCACCATCTTTTCTTCAACCCGGTTCGGCAATGTCTTGGGCAGTGCCGGCTCGGTTGTGCCGCTGTTTAAAAAGCAAATAGAAAACGGCGGTCCCGTTACATTGACCGATAAAAGGATAACACGCTACTTTATGACTATACCCGAAGCCAGCCAATTGGTGCTGCAAGCAGGGGCTATGGCGAAAAACGGAGAACTTTTTGTTCTTGATATGGGCAGACCTATAAAAATACTTGACCTTGCGGAAAATATGATCAGATTGAGCGGGCTTGTCCCGTACACCGATATAGATATCGTTGAGGTAGGACTCCGCCCCGGAGAAAAACTTTATGAAGAACTGCTTGTCAAGACAGAAAAACTCGGCAAAACCAAAAACAGTCTTATTTTCACAGAGCAGGATAAACCGATATCTCCCGAAGAACTGAAAAACAAATTGGATTTACTCAAAAAAGCTGCAGAAAGCGGAGATAACGCTAAATCCAAATCCGCACTCAGAGAAACGGTGGAAACCTATAAAACACCGGAGGAGGTTAATGCCGCGGCAACACTTGAGGCACAAATCAAGTTGCAGGCTACAATGTGATAAATATCCTTAACGGGACGCAACGTAAAATTAAGATTATTAAACAGGCAGCTGTTGAAACAGGCAGCTGCTTGTTTGTTTAAAATTCTGCAATACGATTCTGTAATAATCTCCGAATTCCCGGTGAATAAGAAATAATTATGCAAGTGAAATTTGTCGATTAAAAAAATTTATATTTAGCAAACAGAAGAATGATAACCTCTCGCTATGGTAATAATTTTATTACCATTTAACGGGAGGTTATCGTTTTGCGTTATAATAAAGTTGAGATCTGCGGTGTAAACACATCAAAAATACCGGTTCTTTCCGAAAAGGAAAAAATTGAACTTTTAAAGGCAACGAAAGAGGGCGATAAGTCGGCAAGAAATAAATTGATCGGCGGTAATTTAAGGCTCGTTTTAAGCGTTGTGCAACGTTTCAGCAATCGGGGAGAGGAACTTGACGACCTTTTTCAAATAGGCTGCATCGGATTAATAAAAGCAATTGACAATTTTGACGTAAATCAAGATGTGCGTTTTTCCACATATGCCGTCCCGATGATATTATAATGTGGAAAAAGGAGTTTATTTATTATGAGAAAAATCTTAACGACAGTTTATATAGGCGGTAAGGCGGTTAAGCGGGAAGACCTTAAAAATTACAGGTTTAAAAATGAGTATATCGACAAAGTTGTAAATGAAATTTGCGGCAATAACAGCAGGCGCAGGACGGAGTGAAAAAATGGGATGGCTTGAAAAAAACATACCGAAAAACAGGTGGACGGAAATACTTTTTGATTGCAAACGTGCCGAAACCGACAGCCGGGGCAATTTCCTTGTAAATGTTGCCTACCGCCGTGTTTCAACGGATAAACAGGCGTCAGACGGATATGGACTTGATGTTCAGCGAAATGAAATTATCCGTTATTGCAAAATAAACGAGCTTGAAAATTGTATTCTCCTTACGGATGACGGTGTGACGGGCACGAGGATTGACCGTGACGGGCTGGATATTTTTTGTAATATGGTAAAGGATTTTAACGACGGTAACAGCAATATCAGAATAAACCGCTTTATCGTTCCGAGGATTGACAGGCTTTCACGTTCGCTGCTTAATACTTTGCAGTTTATTCAGGATTATATAGTAAATAAATCCGACAGTAAAAACAGCAGTATAAATACCAACGAATTTGATATTGATTTTATAAGTATAAACGAGCCGTTTTGTCGCGTTGAAAAAAACAATCCGAGTTCAAAACTGATGCTGACGCTGTTTGCAAGTCTTGCAGAATATGACCGCGACCAAATTGTTGCGAAAATGCAAAAGGGAAGAATAGAACGCGTGCGTTCCGGTAAACCGATGGGCGGCGGCATACCGCCTTACGGCTATCACTATGACCGTGATAAAGAGAAATATGTTGTTGTGGAAAGTGAAAGAATAAAAACAATCGAAGCTTTCAGGCTGTTTACCGAGGAAAAACTTTCACCAAAACGGATAGCGGAATTACTGAATTTTAAAAGTGAAGGCGTCGTTATAAATATTCTGAAAAGGCGTACTTCGCTTGGCTTTTTACCGTACAAGGGCGCTGAATATTTAGGTATGCACGAACCGATAATAACCGAAAATATGTATCTTGCGGCGGCAGCGGAATTTGAAAACCGCTCTAAAAAGCACGGCAGGTCGGTGTATATGTTGGCGGGATTGCTCGTTTGCGGGAATTGCGGCGCAAAAATGCACTATAAAAAGTGGGGTAAGCAGGTTAAAATATGCTGCTATTCCGGCGAAACCGGTAAAGAACACCTGTGCCATGATCCGAATTGCAAAAACGAGCGCTATTCTGCCGCCGATATTGAAGCCGAGGTGATTAAAAATATATTTGAATTATCATATATTAATGATCAAAAGAACACCAAGCACGAGAGCTGCATTGAAGTATACGCGGCGCTGAAAAAAGAAATTGATAAAAAGGAAAAAGAATTAAAGCGGCTGTATAACATTTACGCAGAAGAAAGCAGCCAAACGCTGCTATCCGTTATATCAGACAGGGAAAAAGAAATATCCGATTTAAAGGAAAGCATTAAAAACGAGACCGAAATTAAAAAGAAAAAAACACGAGCTGCAAGAAACAACAGCATTTTAAAAACCATACGCTCTGCTTGGGAAAATATGCTGCCGGAAGAAAAAAAGGGCGTTTGTAACGAGCTTATCGACCGTGTGGTGATAACAGGTACAGACGCCGGACCAAAACTTGATATTTACTTTAAAATACAGCAGTATTAACATAGAATCGCACCCGGATTGACTTTGTCGGGTGCAATTCTTTTAGGGGAACTATGTGGCAAGAGTTCGGATTTTACAGCCAAAAGTTAATTCTTAGTGTTGCGGTACTGATTTTGGAACATACCCGGTGCAAACAAACGCATTTTGCCGTATATGGGTATAATGAGCGCCGGTATTGCGATAACCTGAACCACAGCCATAGCAGCCGCTTGAATTGCACGGGTTGCAAGCAACGGCAAAAGCGGCGACCCGTACAGTACAGATACCCACACAGTGTTCAGGATAAGTGTGGTTATAACCGTGTCAGCCAAAACCGCAATTAATATCGCAGTGAAGTTATGCCTTTTTTGCAATATAAACCCGAAAATAAGTCCCGTTATAACCGCCGAAAGGGTAAATCCGGGGAAGTACGGTCCGATAGGAAATAACAGCGCACCTACAAGGTCGCTTACTCCGCCTACCAGTGCGCCTGCCCACGGACCAACGCTGATTGCGGCTAAAACAACGGGTATGAACTGAAACCCGAATTTAACATTCCAAAGTGAAACAGACAAAAACCGCGACAGAAGAATCTGCATAGCCGTTAAAGCGGCAAGATAGGCGAGTGTGAATAAATGTTTTTGATTTTTTGACATAAAAGTTCCTCCCGTTATTCGCTTAAATAATAGGAGGAGTCAAATCGCTATTATTTCAGCGGGATGCGAAATGCGAACCGCAAGAAAACTTTTCGTCCGGTCGGCAACTCCCCGTCCTGACCGGCACTTAACGCTCGCAAATCTACTCTGATACCAACGATTGTAACACACTTTTTAATGTTTGTAAATGTTTTTTACTATTTTAATTTCAGTTTGCCGACCCTTTTAATTATATACTTTGCGGAAAATCCGGTAATCAGTCCCGTTATTATGCCGCTGATTATAAGCACGGGCAGGTAATAAAACACCGCGCCGCTTGATATTAGCAGTGCCGCGGCGAATAATTGACCGATGTTGTGGGCGGTTGCCGAGGCTGCGCTTGCCGCCGGTATGCCCGCACCGCATTTTTTAAGTATAAACATAGTTATTACCGAGAGTATTCCTCCGCATACAGACAGCGCAAAGGCAACCGTATTGCCGAACAGTAAACCTAAAATTACCGTTTTAAGCACTGCAACCGTTACCGTCATCGCAAATCCTTCGGTGTACATACAACAAAGTAATATAATGTTTGCTATTCCGAGTTTGATACCGGGTATTCCGAAATTCAGCGGCACCAAACTTTCTATGTAACCCAAAATCAGTGCAACGGCAAGATAAAATCCGCTGCCGACTACCCGTTTATTCATTTCCGTCATCCTCTATTGTTATTATTACGCCATGCGGCAGGCAGACGATATTTTCACCGTTTTTGTTTATTTTTTTATGATGAACGCACACCTGATTTTTACAATCCGATTTTTCGATAAATGCATATCCGTCCTCAATTTTAAGGATGTTATATCCGCTTTCGCTTTTAATCTCAACCGTCCTGTTTTTTAAAAGCGAATATTTTTCGTACGGCTTGTTATTTACCTGTATATTAACTGTTTTTCCCTTTGACGGAAGAAGCAATATTATAATTGCGGATACACCTGCCGTAAAAAGCAGAATTGCAATTATTAAAAAGTTGATTTTTGTTTTGTTTTTCATATTAATCACCGTTTAAAATATCACTGTATAAATAATATCACATTGTTTACAAATTTAAAAGATTAGTTTATAATATTAATTAATATTTCCGAAACGGTTTATATTGAAGGGTTCGGCTTAAGGAGGCTTAGAAATGTTAAAACGCTCGGCAGGTATTGTCATTAAGACCTTGTCGCTGTTTTTTATAATTCTGTTGCCGGCTATGCAGTGCGGATGTTCGACAGCCGCATCGGGAGAAAATTTGAAAACTACCGTTACTATGCTTGATACCGTGGTTACAATTGAACTTTTTGAGGGCGACGAAGAACTGCTTGACAAAACCGTATCCCTTTGCTGTAAATACAATCGCCTTTTTTCACCGGACGGCGAAGGAAGCGATATATACAAAATAAATTCCGCTGTAAGCGGTGAGCCGACTAAAGTGAACCGTGATACTGCCGAACTTATCAATAAATCGCTTGAATACTGTGAAGTGACAAACGGCGCTTTCGATATTACTGCTAAAAATCTTACGGATCTTTGGGATTTCAGAAGCGGCAACGCCGAATTGCCGGATGTTTCTGAAATTCGGGCGGCTCTGTCTTCCGTCGGTTATAAAAATATTTCGGTGGACGGAAATTATGTCACACTGTACGGTGATTCCAAAATAGATGTAGGTGCTTCCGCTAAAGGCTTTATATGCGATAAATTGGCGGCTTTCCTGATAAAAAACGGATGTCGGAACGCACTTTTGAATTTGGGCGGAAACGTTTATGTTCTTGGAAAAAATAAGAGCAAATCACCGTTTACGGTAGGTATTCAAAAACCTTTTTCCGATACCGGCGAAAGCGCCGCGTATATTAAAAACCTAAGCGACCTCAGTGTTGTGACCTGCGGAAGATATATGCGGTATTTTGAGCTTGACGGCACCGTGTATCACCATATAATCGACCTTAAAACCGGGTATCCCGTTCAAAACGGATTGGACAGTGTTACGGTAATATCGAAAAGCTCGGTGGACGCAGATTGCCTTTCAACATCACTTTTTTTGCTCGGAAAAGACGAAGGCCTTAAAACCGTTGAAAATATCAAAGATACAGAGGCGGTCTTTATTTCGTCGGACGGCGATATTACATTCAGTTCGGGACTTCGGTCCGACGGTGCCGAAAAACCTACCCTGAGGATAGAAAATTTAAAATAAAATAACCGTATTATGTTAATTTGTACTTTATTTTTTTCCTTATTTGTTGTATATTATATTAGGATGTATCCGTTAATAAGCGGATAAACATTTTAGGTTGAATTTTTAATCGGAGGCGGCTATGGCAAGAAACTATTCTGTAAAACTGAAAAGTATAATTAATGAATTTTCGTTGGAAACTGCATATCTGCCCGACGGTGCCGAGGAAACGCTGATCTCAAATGTCGAAGTTAACCGTCCGGGTTTGCAGTTAGGCGGATATTATGAATATTACGATAACAACCGTATACAAATAATCGGCAGAAGCGAAGACAGTTTTCTTGAAAGATTCGAGCCGGATATTTATTATCAAAGAGTGAATGACTTTTTCGGTACAAAGCCGATTGCGGTTATAATAACAAGGGATATGGTCCCTTCGGACGTTATGCTGGAAGCAGCCGAAAAATATGGGGTTCCGATTTTAAAAACAGGTGACGGAACATCAGACTTTATGTCTGCTCTTATCGCATACCTTAACTTGAATCTTGCGCCGAGAATTATAAGACACGGCGTATTGGTGGAGGTTTACGGTGAAGGCGTCCTCATTCTCGGCGAAAGCGGAGTCGGTAAAAGTGAGACTGCAATCGAGTTGGTTAAAAGGGGTCACAGGTTGATAGCCGATGACGCCGTGGAACTGCGTAAAGTTTCTTCCAAATCAATAGTCGGTTCGTCACCCGAAAATATCCGTCATTTTATTGAGTTGCGCGGAATAGGAATAATAAATGTCAGAAGGATATTCGGTGTCGGCGCAGTTAAGTTGACCGCTAAGGTTGACCTCGTTATAAATCTTGAACCGTGGGATGCTTCAAAGGTTTATGACAGAATGGGGCTTGATGAGCAAAACAATGATATTTTGGGACTTAAAATACCTTCACTTACCATACCGGTTAAACCGGGGCGTAATCTTGCGGTTATAATTGAAGTTGCCGCAATGAACAACCGTCAGAAAAAGTTGGGTTACAATGCCGCAAATGAACTGCTCAAACGTCTTGAACTCGGTTCGGCTTCCGGCAACGGAGACAGTGAGGGCAGCGACGAAGATTGGAATAATTATTATTAAAAACAAATTATAAACAGGAGAGATAGAATAATGTATTATGTAGGCGTAGATCTCGGCGGAACTAACATTGCAGTCGGTGTGGTTGACGAAAACTATAACATCATCGCAAAAGCAAACACAAAAACCAATTCCGCCAGACACAGTGACGAAATAGTGGAGGATATTGCAAAAACAGTCAGAACAGCGGTTCAAAAGGCAAATTTAACCCTTGCGGACATTAAATATATCGGTATCGGCTCGCCCGGCAGCGTCAATCCGCATACGGGTGTTATAGCAAGAGCCAATAATCTTAAATTCAAAGACCTTCACATAAGAGCAATGCTTGAAGAAAAACTTGATAATATAAAAGTGTTTACCGAAAATGACGCTAACGCTGCGGCATACGGTGAAATGCTTGCCGGTGCCGGTCGAGGAACCAAAAGCTTTATTGCCGTGACGCTCGGAACCGGCGTAGGCGGCGGTGTTATAACAGACGGTAAAATGCTTGTGGGACATAACTACGGCGGCGCCGAACTCGGTCATATGGTAATAAAAATGGACGGCGAGCCTTGTACATGCGGCAGAAACGGCTGCTTTGAAGCATATGCTTCGGCTACTGCGCTTATCAGACAAACAAAAAGGAAAATGAAAGAGTGCGCCGACAGTAAAATGTGGGAACTGACCGAGGGTGATATAAATAAAACCAGCGGCAGGACTGCCTTTGATGCTATGCGTGCAGGGGATAAAGCAGGCAAAGAGGTCGTTGACCGATATATTGAATATATTGCCTGCGGTGTGACAAATATTATAAATATTTTTCAGCCGGAAGTTCTCTGCATCGGCGGCGGTATTTCAAATGAAAAGGAAACATTGCTTGCACCTATGCGTGAATATATAAATCGTGAAGTATATACGGCAGGGCTCGAAAATCAGACCCAAATTAAAACAGCACAATTGGGGAATGATGCCGGTATAATCGGCGCTGCATTCCTGTTTAAATTGTATAACTAAAATCGGAGTGATCTCGGTTGACGGATATTAAGACGATTTGCGAATTTTTAAAAGAGAAAAATATATCTTATCTGACCGATGCGCCGCTTGCTAAATTCACAACATTCGGCATAGGAGGCAATGTCGATCTGCTTATAAATATATCAAATGTCGCCGATCTGTGCGCCGTGTTACGTTTCTTTAACACAGTCGGTTTTCCGTATACGGTTATAGGTAACGGGTCAAATATATTGGTTTCCGACAGGGGTATAAGCGGTGCCGTGATACACCTTTGCGCATCCGGAAACGGTGTGGTCTGCAACGGTGAAAGTATAACCGCATTTGCAGGAGAAAAACTTTCGGTTCTTTGTAAAACAGCGCTTGAAAATGAACTTACCGGACTTGAATTTGCCTGGGGAATACCTGCATCGGTCGGCGGCGCAGTGTATATGAATGCCGGTGCCTATATTTCCGAAACCTCCGAAGTCGTCGAAAGTGTCCTGTCCGTTAAGCCGGACGGCAGCACCGTTATTCGAAGAAAAGGCGAGTTCGGCTTTTCTTACAGGCATAGTATATATGCCGATAACGCTGAAATAATTGCCGAGGTTACCTATAAACTTAAAAAGGGTAAAAAAACCGATATAAAGGCGATGATGGATGATTTTATAAACCGCAGAAAAGCAAAGCAACCGCTTGAATATATGAGCGCGGGAAGTACATTTAAAAGGCCGCGGGTCGGGTATGCTGCGGCATTGATCGACCAATGCGGATTGAAAGGATATACCGTCGGCGGTGCCGGTGTGAGTGAAAAACACGCCGGATTTGTAGTTAATTACGGCAACGCAACCTGTTCCGATGTAATTAAAGTTATTGAACACGTCAGGGAAAAGGTTAACGGGGAAAAAGGGATTCTCCTTGAACCCGAGGTTATTTTTTTAGGCAGGAAGTGATATTTTGGAACTTGTTATAATTACAGGAATGTCGGGCGCAGGAAAATCCAATGCCGCCAATTTTTTAGAGGATATC
This sequence comes from Agathobacter sp., assembly GCA_963656085.1. Lineage (GTDB taxonomy): Bacteria > Bacillota > Clostridia > Oscillospirales > Acutalibacteraceae > CAVALG01. The sequence continues at coordinate 28,911 of CAVKHV010000008.1, read as the reverse complement.
GGATTTTACTGTATAGATAATATCCCGCCTATGCTTATATATGACTTTGCCAATCTGCTTAAAAGGACAAGCGGAGATATAAAACGTGTTGCTATTGTTACGGATACGCGCGCCGGTAACAGTTTCGGGGAACTTGAAAGTGTTTTGCGTAAATTGCAGGGTGACGGAATACCATACAAGATACTGTTTCTTGACGCATCGGACGATTGCCTGCTTCACAGGTATAAAGAAACGAGAAGAAATCATCCGCTGGCAAGTGGGATAAGCGTTGCCGACGCTATTAAAAAGGAACGCCGGATTATATCGGGCGTCCGCAGTCGGGCAGACTATCTGCTTGATACATCATATATCAAAACATCCGTGCTTAAACAACGCATATCCGCCATATTTTTAAATAACCCCAACTCAACTATGACTATACAGTGTATGTCATTCGGATTTAAATACGGAATACCGCTTGAGGCGGATTTAATTTTTGACGCGCGCTGTCTTCCGAACCCGTTCTATGTGCCCGAGTTGAAAGAACTTACCGGCGTGGATAAACAAATTGTCGATTATGTGATGAATTCCGAAAAATCCAAACTGTTTGTCGGGAAAATGCTTGATTTTATAACCTGTGCCGTCCCTATGTATCGTGATGAGGGTAAAACCGGGCTTGTCATAGCAGTTGGGTGCACCGGAGGCAAACACCGTTCCGTTGCACTTGCACGAATGATTTACGATACCCTTGCTGCCGGTGAATTTTGCGTCAGTATAAGTCACCGGGATATCGGCAAGGATAGGTGAAGCCCATGTCATATTCAACCGAAATAAAAGAGGAATTGTGCAAAATCAAAGTTACCGGCTGCTGCCGATATGCCGAATGTTTCGGAATTTTATGCTTTGCCACCAAATTTGCCTCGTCCGAAATATGCTATATAACCGAAAGCGAATCATCTGCCTCTTTGCTGGTTTCACTCATCAGATCCTGCTTTGATGCAGTGCCGACCGTTGAACAATACGGCGAAAAACGCAGAATGTTCCGCCTTTCGGTTTCAAGCAAAACCGCAAGGGAGAAAATTGTTAATTATTATAAAAATTCGTCGGCTGACGGTTCCGTTAACGATATTCTTAAAAAAGATTGCTGCTCCGCCGCCTTTTTGCGCGGAGTATTTATATCTGCGGCGGTAATAAGCGACCCGCAGAAAAGGTACAGTCTTGAATTTGTTACCCCGTCGGAAGAAAAGGGCAGCCGCCTTGCCGAGTATTTGAAAAAGCATAAATTCGAGCCTAAAATTTCTAATCGCGCCTGCGGCTGTGTTGTTTATTTCAGGAACAGTGCCGATATAGAAGCATATCTTACCAAAATCGGGTTGGCAAACCACGCTCTCGGTTTTATGGAATGTGAAGTCTACAAAGATATGCGAAATCGCGTTAATCGCAGAAACAATTGCGAAACCGCCAACCTTACCAAAACCGTTAAAGCGTCGGTCGAACAAAAGAATGCGATTGAATACCTGCGGAAACATTCCCTGCTTCAATGTATGCCGGCAGAGTTGGTAAAACTGGCGAATTTTCGTTTGCAAAACCCCGAAATGTCATTATCCGAACTTTGTGAAAATTATCCCGAAAGCATAACACGTTCCGGAATGAACCACAGACTTAAAAAAATTGTGGAAACCGCACGGAAACACAGCAGGGAAAATAACGGCGGGATGTAGTAACCCGACTGCAGTAAAAAATATCAAGGAGGTCATAAAATGAAAGAGTTTACGCATCTTCACGTCCATACGGAATACAGTTTGCTTGACGGCGCGTGCAGAATAAACGAACTTGTAGCTGCTGCCAAAAATCTCGGTCAGACCTCGCTTGCAATAACAGATCACGGCGTTATGTACGGTGTGATCGATTTTTATAATGCCGCACGACGTGAGGGGATAAAGCCGATAATCGGGTGTGAGGTATATGTCGCCGCAAATTCCCGATTTAATAAATCGCGTGAACAGGGTTCTGAGTATAATCATTTGGTGCTTCTTTGCAAAAATGAAACAGGTTATAAAAACCTTATTAAACTTGTTTCCCTCGGATTTACGGAGGGCTTTTATTCCAAACCGCGCATTGACCTTGAACTTCTTAAAGAACATACGGACGGACTTATTGCGCTTTCCGCCTGTCTTGCCGGTGCGGTTCCGCGCGCAATAACAGCAGACGATTATGATGCCGCAAAAGAATACGCCGTTAATATGAATGCAATGTTTGGTAACGGGAATTATTATCTTGAATTACAGGACCACGGAATTCCGGAACAGCAAAAGGTAAATGCAGGGTTGATTCGTATATCGCACGAGACCGGAATACCTCTTGTTGCAACCAATGACGTTCACTATGTTGAAAAATCCGACGCGCGCCTGCAAAATATTCTTCTGTGCATACAGACAGGTAAAACCGTGCTTGAAAACAATGCGATTTCTTTTCCGACAAATGAATTCTATCTGAAAAGCGGAGACGAAATGGCTGAACTTTTCCCAAGCGAGGCAATTGAAAATTCCAACAAAATTGCCGATATGTGCAATCTGAAGTTTAAATTTGGCGAACTGAAGCTGCCCGTTTTTGATATCGGCGAAAAGAACCATTATGAATTTTTGCGCGATATGTGTTATTCGGGTGCAGAAAAGCGGTACGGAACACCTTTGCCGCAAAATGTCAGCGACCGGATAGAATATGAACTTTCGGTTATTAATAATATGGGCTTTATAGACTATTATCTTATTGTTTGGGATTATGTTGATTTTGCCAAGCGAAAAAAGATACCCGTGGGCCCCGGCAGAGGTTCGGGCGCAGGCAGTATAGTTGCATACTGTATAGGCATAACCGAGGTTGACCCGATAAAATACGGCTTGATTTTTGAACGTTTTTTAAATCCCGAAAGAGTATCAATGCCCGATTTTGACGTTGATTTCTGCTACGTGCGCCGTCAAGAGGTGATAGATTACGTTGTTGAAAAATACGGAACCGACCATGTCTCGCAAATAGTTACTTTCGGTACCATGGCTGCAAGAGCGGCGGTTAGGGACAGCGGCAGGGCAATGGCGGTACCGTACGCTACCTGTGACAAGGTTGCAAAACTGATTCCCAGACAAATAAATATTACTATAAAACAGGCGCTTGAAAGGTCAAAAGAATTGCGCGAGTTGTATGAAAATGATACAATGGTTCACGAACTTGTGAATACCGCGATGCGGCTTGAAGGTATGCCGCGCCATACTTCAAAACACGCTGCCGGAGTTGTTATAACCGATAAACGTGTGGATGAATATGTGCCCCTTGCAACAAGTGAAGGGGCTGTGGTATCCCAGTATACAATGACAAATTTAGAGGCTCTCGGCCTTTTGAAGATGGATTTTTTAGGACTTCGCAATCTTACGGTAATTGATGACGCACAAAAAGAAATACGTCATAATGTTCCCGATTTTGATATTGAAAAAATACCGCTTGACGATGAAAAAACAATGAAGATGTTCTCTGCCGGCGCAACCGAGGGCGTATTTCAGTTTGAATCGTCGGGGCTGAAAGCGGAACTGCGTAAAATGAAACCGCGCAGATTTGAAGATTTAATTGCGCTGACTTCGCTTTACCGTCCGGGTCCTATGGATTCAATACCCGACTATATAAAGCGTATGCACAACCCTTCGCTTATCAAATATGATACGCCGCTTTTAGAGGATATTTTAAAAGAAACCTACGGCTGCATTGTGTATCAGGAACAGGTTATGCAGGTGTTCAGAAAATTGGCGGGATATTCCCTCGGCAGGGCGGATCTCGTCCGCCGCGCAATGTCTAAAAAAAAGCGCGATGTTATGAAACGTGAGCGCCATGCGTTTATATTCGGGGATGACGGCGAAAACGGCTGCCCCGGCGCCGTTAAAAACGGAGTGCCCGAAAAGACAGCCGAAAAGATATTCAACGATATGGAAACTTTCAGTTCCTATGCGTTTAATAAATCACACGCAACCGCTTATGCGCTGGTGGCATACCGTACCGCATATTTAAAATGCCGCTACCCCTGCGAATATCTTGCGGCACTGCTTACAAGCGTTATTGATAATAAAGATAAAATTATGCAATATATTGCGGAATGCAGCAGGCTCGGTATAAAATTGCTGCCTCCAAATGTCAACAAAAGCAGGGCACATTTTTCGGCAGAGCAGGGCGGTATCCGCTTCGGTTTACTCGGTATTAAAAGTTTGGGCAACAGTCTGGTTGCTAAAATAACAGAAGAACAAAGCGAGAAACCCTTTGATTCGTTTTATGATTTTGTAAATCGTTTATGGAGCCGCGAACTTAATAAGCGGGCTCTTGAAAGCTTGATTAAGGCGGGCGCCCTTGACGGACTTGCCGATAACCGCAGGCAGATGCTGCAATCAATCGACCCTCTGTTTTCAGCGCTTGAATCACAGAAAAAATCGGCAGCAACGGGTCAAACCGATCTTTTCGGGACAATGTCGGGCGGTTCGGATAAGCCGTTTAAAATGCCTCAGTCGGAAGAAATGCCCGAAAAAGAGCGTCTGGCTTTTGAGAAAGAAACAACCGGACTTTATTTGTCGGGTCACCCGATGCGCGATTACGAAAATTACGCCGCCTCGGTCAGGACAATGCCGCTTTCTGCACTTAAAAGTGAAAAATCGGAAGAAATTGACGGCAAAAAAATAACAGCTGTTGCCATGGTAACCGACGTAAAGAAAAAACAGACTAAAAGCGGTGCCGTTTTGGGGTTTGTAACTGTTGAAGATAATTCAGCATCGGTAGAATGTCTTTTGTTCCGTAAGACAGTTGACAGGTATCTTGCGTCAATTAAACCCGGTACGGTATATGTAATCAAAGGGCGTATTTCGGTTGATGAAAGCGATACAGCTGAAATTATAGCCGAACAGTTTGATGAGGTGAATGAATCGCTTAAGCATTCCGCAGGCAGCCGGTCGGCACAGACGCTGTATCTCCGCGTTCCCTCTATTAATGACCCTATCGTGAACACGGTGAAACTGATGCTTAAAACCAAAAACGGCGATGTAAGGACGGTATTGGTTTGCAAAGACAACGGAAAAAGTTTTGCAGCGCCGGATAATATGAAAACCGACCTTTCAAACGGCAGATTGCAGCAGTTTGAAAATTTGCTCGGGAAAGAAAATGTCAGGTTGATTTAGGACTTTTGTCGTTTTTTGTGCTAAAAATCTTTAAATTCGCTTGACAGAATTAAATTTTGATATATTATTATTAAAGACGAATAATAAAAATGTGATAATGAATATTAACTGTAGCAAAGGTGATAACTATGTCAAAAGTAAAATGTATAGGTGTTCTTACAAGCGGCGGCGACGCTCCGGGAATGAATGCCGCTATAAGATCGGTTGTAAGAACCGCTATTTCTATGGGAATAAAGGTCTACGGCATTAAAAGAGGATATAACGGACTTATTGAAGGCGACCTGGAGGAAATGGACGTCAGATCCGTTTCCGATATAATTAACCGCGGCGGTACTGTTCTTTATACCGCAAGAAGCCCGAAATTCAAAACCGAAGAAGGAATGCAACAGGCAATTGATACCTGTAAAAAATACGGTATTGAGGGAGTTGTTGTCATAGGGGGCGACGGTTCTTACAGGGGTGCCCGCGATTTATCGCTCAGGGGTATTCCGTGCGTAGGTATTCCCGGAACGATAGATAACGACATTTCATCAACCGAATATACAATAGGTTTTGATACCGCTATGAATACCGCTATGGAAATGGTTGATAAACTTCGTGATACTACGCAGTCACATGAACGTTGCAGCGTTGTTGAAGTTATGGGCAGACGCGCAGGTTGGATAGCTTTACAGACCGGTCTTGCAGTCGGCGCAACCTCAATTTTGGTTCCAGAAGTTCCGTATGATATGAACCGCGATATTATTACGCCTATCAGGGAAAATTTAAGCACGGGTAAAAAACATTTTATCGTTGTTGTTGCCGAAGGTGTCGGCAAGGTGGAAGAAATAGCAAAATATATTCAGGAAACCACCGGCGTTGAGTCCCGCGCAACAGTCCTCGGACATGTCCAGAGGGGCGGCAGCCCCACGGTGCGTGACCGTGAAGTGGCAAGCCGTATGGGGTATCACGCCGTTAAACTGTTAAGCGAAGGAATAGGAAACAGGGTTGTTTCGCTTCGTGCCGATGTTATTGTTAATGACGATATTTTTGAAGCCCTTAATATGAAAAAAGATTTTGATGTTGAAACCTATGAACTTGCAAAAATAATTTCAATCTGACCGTGGGTCTTAATATTTAAAAACGGATATAATTCGCAGCCGTACCGATATGTGTGCGGCTGTGTTTTATATCCGTCTTTTTGTGCCTTATTTGCGGCAGATGCCGCGCTCGTCGGTTAATACCTGAATTTACGGTAATAATACTGTTATTGACCGTATCGGCAATATTAATCGTAAAGGGTGTGTTATAGTGGAAATATTGAGAACGGCACTGACATCACTTTTTTCAATAGCTGTGCTGTTTATATTAACAAAAATTATGGGACAAAGGCAAATGTCGCAATTGAGTGCATTCGATTATATTAACGGAATAACCATAGGCTCTATTGCGGCTGAAATGGCAACAACCAAGGAAAATGTTGCCCATTATATTGTGGCGATGGCAGTTTATGCAGCCGTTACGCTCGGCATATCTCTGTTTACGCAGCATTTTGTTTCTATGCGGCGATTTTTTATAGGGCGCAGTTTGCTCTTGTATTACAATAACGAGTTTATAACCAAAAATATGGATAAAGCAAAGATAGATGTAAATGAATTGCTGACGCAATGCAGAATTGCCGGGCATTTTGACCTTTCAAAACTCAGTGCCGTTTTCATAGAGCCGAACGGCAACCTGAGTTTTTTAAAGGTTTCCACGCAGGATTCGGTCACTCCGGATGATTTAAAGTTACCAAAATCACAGGAGAAAATATTTGCCGATGTTATAGTAAACGGCAAAATTATGAGAGAAAACCTGAAGTTCTGTGCCAGGAGTGAAAAATGGCTTAACGATCAACTTAAACTAAATGCGATTTCTGATTATCGTGAGATACCGTTGGCGACATATGACAGCGATAATGATACTATTAAAATTTTCGGAATGAATAACAGCGAAACCTCAAAAGACTACTTTAACTGATCCGCCTGCGTATCATTGTCGGCTTTTATTACGCCGACCGTAAAATCAAGCAGTGACGGCTGCACCGATCGAAATGCAAGTGCGGCAATATCTGTGGCGCGTCTTTCAAGTGCAAACAGCCTGCTTTCCGTATATTTGGATGTGCGTGATATAACCGTGCTGTCTCTGCCTGCAACGCCGATAACTTTTTGCCCCTTGTCATTAGTCCCCAGAATTCTTATGTGCGGCGGAAGATTATAATCATCCCGCGTTATGCCGATAAGTGCCGAAGTTGTTATTCTTTTTATCCTTGCCAGCGTATATCTCCTGCTTTTAACAAGCGCATAATATTCCTCAAGTGTAGAAGCGTTGCGTGCCGCTGCCGATAATCGGTTTTCCAACCCCTCGCTCACATCAGGAAGATTTGCAAACTCCTCGGCGCTCATTGTACGCAAACGGTAGAGTATTGCTTTTTCAAGCCTTTTATGATCTGCAATTTTTCCTTCGCTTACAGCGGCGGTTATCAGTTTGCATACATCGGCAGGAATATAATTTAATGCCGAGATATCATGTTTGCGAATAAGTCCGCGTAAAAAAGACGCGCTTGCAAATTCACCGACAGGCTCGCCCGAATCGTGTAAAACGCTGTTGCGCTTGACGGCGTGCGGTACTATATTTGCATCGGATTTTTTTATCGCTTCAATATATTCGGCTGCCAGGTTATCGTTTGCGCCTGCAGGCGGTTCTTTGCCCAGGAGATGTTCAGCGGAAATTTTGCGTGCGGCAGCAAATGTTTTTCCTCTACCGAGTTCGGCTTTTAATAAAGGTCTTATGGCTTCACCGTTGTAAATGTCGGCAGCAGCGGAAAGCAACTCAAGATCGCCGCATTCGCTGCCGAAATACAGGTCGGTGGCATGAAGCGCCTGTGCGATTTTTACACCCCCTGCCGCGAACCTTTTCGCACCGGAAACTGCGTATGTTACCGGTAATTCAACTACCAGATCGGCACCGCCGGCAAGCGCCATGGCAGTACGATCGAATTTAGAAAATGTCGCAACCTCACCGCGCTGTGTGAATGCGCCGCTCATTATAACAACAATTACTTCGGCGCCGTCCTCTGCGGCTTTATTTAACAAATATTTGTGCCCGTTATGGAAAGGGTCGTATTCCGCTATTACAGCAGCAATTTTCAAGTTTACCACTCCGCTCGTTTTTTTACCGGTATTTAATATTTTTTGCCCAAAACTCTTGAAATTCGGGCGGTATTATAGTATCATATTTTAGTATGGGGAAATTTGAAGATTTCCGAATACTGAATATATAATACTACAAAAATATCAGGTATTCAACACATTTAGGGAGGTAATTTGTAATAATGAAAATTTTAGTTGTAAATGCAGGCAGTTCTTCACTTAAATATCAGCTTATTGATATGACCGATGAATCGGTGCTTGCAAAAGGAAACTGCGAACGTATCGGTACAAGCGGAATATTGTCTTACAAAAATTCAAAAGGCGAAGGCTTTAAGAAAGAGATTCCGATAAAGGATCATAAAGAGGCTTTTAATCTTGTTGTTAACGAACTTATAAACGGCGAGTACAAGTGCATAGATTCGCTTGATGAGATAAGTGCTGTCGGTCACAGAACCGTTCAGGGCGGCGATAAATACGCTGCTTCGGTTCTGATTGATGATGATGTTAAAAAACAGATTTACGAACTGCGCGAGTTGGCACCCCTTCATAATCCCGCCAACCTTACGGGTATCAATGCCTGTACGGAAGCACTCGGAAACGAAATACCGCAGGTTGCCGTGTTTGATACTGCTTTTCATCAGACGATGCCCGCAAAAGCGTATATGTTTGCCATCCCTTATGAATATTATGAAAAGGACGGTATCCGCCGCTACGGTTTTCACGGCACATCGCACAGATTTGTAAGCGGTGTGTGTGCCGAACTTATGGGCCGCGATATCAGTGAACTTAAAATTATAACCTGCCACCTCGGAAACGGATGCTCAATTGCCGCTGTTGACAAGGGTAAATGTGTCGATACCACTATGGGACTTACTCCGGTTGACGGATTTATGATGGGTACAAGAGTCGGAACACTTGATCCCTCTGTTCTTATCTATATCGCCAAAAAATACAATATGACGCCGGATCAGCTGGACGAACTCTGCAATAAAAAATCCGGGCTTTTAGGTATTTCCGGATTTTCAAACGACAGTCGTGACGTTTGCAAAAAAGCGGTTGAAGGCGATCCGCGCTCACAGCTTGCAATAGATATGCAGTATTATCAGATTATTAAATTTATAGGCGCATACGCCGCAGCAATGAACGGTGTGGATGCGATTGTATTTACCGCCGGTATAGGTGAAAACAATCCCGAAATGCGTCAGATAATTCTTGACGGACTTACCTATTTGGGTGTTAAATGCAACGCTGAGGCTAACGCTGTTCAGCATGTAAAGGAAAATCTTAAAATTTCGGCGGATGACTCAAATGTTGCCTGCTATGTTATCCCGACCAACGAAGAGTTGGTTATAGCGCGCGATACTTACGAAATCGTTAAAAAACTTAAATAAATTCATTTGAAAAATATTTTAACAAAAGGATGATGCCGGATGTCGATAAAAGATAAAATTCTGAACGGTGCTTACGACAATGCCTTTTCAAAACTGTATAAAGATATTTCCGCTGCCCGCGAGAGGTATGTAAAAACGGTTGACGGATTTTACAAAACATTTGAAAACAGCAACAGCGTCAGACTGTTCAGCGGCCCGGGACGTACCGAAGTCGGCGGCAATCATACCGATCATCAGCACGGCTGCGTTCTTGCAGGAAGCGTAGATTTAGATGCAATCGGCGCGGCAGCCGAAAACGGCAGCAGTATTGTACGCATTAAATCCGAAGGATTCCCTATGGATGAAGTAGACCTTAATAACCTTGAGCCTTCCGAAAAGGAGTACGGCAGATCATCAGCATTGATACGCGGAATGTTGCGCTATATGCGTGACGCAGGTTACCGTATCAGCGGATTTGACGCATATACCTCCTCGAATGTTTTAAAGGGTTCGGGCCTTTCTTCAAGCGCCGCGTTTGAAGTCCTTGTCGGCAATATAATTCGCGGTATGTTTTCGGGCGGCTCGGTTACGGATGTTGATATAGCAATAATAGCGCAGAAATCGGAAAACATATATTTCGGTAAGCCCTGCGGACTTATGGATCAAATGGCAAGTTCTGTAGGCGGGTTTACGGCGATAGATTTTTACAATCCCGAGAAACCGATTATCGAAAAAATTGATTTTGACCTTGCCCGTCACGGTGTCTGCCTTTGTATAGTTGATACGGGCGGAAATCACGCCGATCTGACTCCCGAATACGCGGCTATACCTGCCGAATGTAAAAAGGTTGCGGAGTTTTTCGGTAAATCATATTTGCGCGAAGTTAATGAGGAAGAATTTTTTGCAAATATCGCAAAACTGCGCCCTGTTTGCGGCGACCGTGCGATTTTAAGGGCAATACACTTTTTCTCCGATAATAAAACGGCTCAGCTTGAAAAAATCGCGCTTGCAAATGATAATTTTGATGAGTTTTTAAGACTTGTTAAGTTTTCGGGAAATTCGTCTTTCAAATATCTGCAAAATGTCTATGCTTCAAGCGCGCCTGCCGAACAGGGACTTTCGCTTGCCTTGGCATTGGCTGAAAGGGTTCTTGGCTCAAAGGGCGCCTGCCGCGTGCACGGCGGAGGATTTGCCGGGACAATACAGGCGTTTGTTCCGTTTGAATTAAAGGAAAAATTTAAGTCGGTAATGCAGTCGGTTTTCGGCGATGCGTCTTTTTATGAACTTGATATCCGTCCTATCGGCGGAACAGAAATTAAGGAATAACAGTTAAATTATTTTTCTGCAAAGGAGAATGGAATATTATGGCAGAATTAAGATATCATCCGTTTATTGACGATTGGGTAATGATAGCGTCCAACAGACAGAACAGACCCCAAATGCCCAAAGATTATTGCCCGTTTTGTCCCGGTTCAGGCAAAGTTCCGGACCATTTTACCGTTTATGATTATCCTAATGATTTTCCGGCTCTTTCACAGGATCCTCCGGTTCCGGATGACGTAGCTACGGATTTTTTCAAGACCCGCGAATCTTACGGTAAATGCGAAGTAATACTTTATTCTCCTAACCATACGGCAACTTTACCCGACCTTTCCGACGCACATATGAGAGAATTGGTTGACCTTTGGACGGAAAGATTTGAGGCGTTAAGCGCCGATAAAAAGATAAAGTACGTTTTCATTTTTGAAAACAGAGGCGAACTTGTCGGTGTTACTATGCCGCATCCGCACGGTCAGATTTACGGTTATTCCGTTGTCCCCAAAAAGATTCAACTTGAATGTGAAAACGCTAAAAAACATTTAAGAAAAACCGGCAACTGCCTGTTCTGTGACTTTACCCACGAAGAGCAAAGGGTAGGGGAACGCATAATTTTCGAGAATGAGCATTTTGTCGTCGTTCTTCCCTTCTTCTGCGAATATCCATACGGAGTTTATGTTATGGCAAAACGCCATGTCGGCAATATCAGCGAAATGACCGATGCGGAAAAGGATGCTTTGGGAGTTACGGTTAAACAGGTTGCAGGTATGTATGACAGTTTGTTTGACTTCCGTTTCCCTTATATGATGTGTATGCATAATGCACCCGTAAACGGTGAAGATTGCAGCGATTATTATCATTTCCATATTGAATTTTATCCGCCTATGCGAAGTGCAACCAAACAAAAATTCAACGCTTCAAGTGAAACCGGTGCCTGGGCGCATTGTAATCCTACAGCACCCGAAGAAAAGGCAGCGGAACTGCGCGAGGCTTATGCAAGATTCATAGAAAGGGAGAAAAACAAGTGAACCTGAATTTATTATTGTCGGACGATTTTAATAAATATGCGGCTAATGTAACGGTCAGCGGACTCGTTATTGTTTTTGCAATGCTTATTTTGCTTGTTGTGATAATTGCACTTTTCGGCAAGCTTATGTCCGCCAAAGCCGGCGCAGATAAAAAACAAACCGCCGAAAAGGCAAGCACGCCTGCTCAGATTGTGCAAAAACAAAGCGTGAGCGTACCGTCGCAGGATGATGACGAACTGATAGCCGTAATTGCCGCAGCGGTTGACAGTATGTATGAGGGCAGCGGCAAAAAAGCGGTTATTAAATCGGTAACTCCTTGCAGCAATAACACCCGTTCCGCTTGGGCGGCTGCAGGTCTTAACAATAACGTTAAGGCGTTTTGATTTGGGGGATAGAAATGATTAATGAATTTTGGAATACTATCGTCGGCATTTCAAAAAGTTCCGGCATAGCGGCGTTTTTCGTCGCCGACGGGTGGAAAAACCTCGTTATGATAGGTGTTGCGTGCTTCTTTCTCTTTCTTGCGATTAAAAAGGGATTTGAACCGCTGCTGCTTTTGCCGATAGCTTTCGGTATGCTGCTTGCCAATCTGCCTAACGCCGGTATTTATCACGCCGATATATGGAATACAACCAATCTTGAATTTTGGACAAAGGACGGTCATATTCTTGCAGGTCAGGTACTGCGTGAGGGCGGATTACTTGATATACTTTACCTCGGTGTAAAACTTGGTATATATCCGCCGCTCATATTCTTAGGTATAGGCTGTATGACCGATTTTGCACCGCTTATCAGTAACCCTAAAAGTTTCTTGCTCGGTGCCGCAGCCCAGCTTGGAATTTTTGTTGCGTTTATCGGCTCTCTTTTGCTCGGTATGCCGGCTAATGTTGCGGGTTCAATCGGTATAATCGGCGGTGCCGACGGCCCCACGGCAATATATGTAACCTCAAAATTAGCGCCCGATAAATTGGGCCCGATAGCGGTTGCCGCCTATTCTTATATGGCTCTTATTCCGGTTATTCAACCGCCTATAATGAAATTGCTGACAACCGAAAAAGAGCGTACAATAAGGATGAAAGAATTACGAAAGGTATCCAAGACCGAAAAAATTATTTTCCCGATTCTTGTAACCATAGTCGTATCACTTCTTTTGCCGGATGCAGCCGTTTTGGTAGGTATGCTTATGCTCGGCAATCTGTTCAAAGAATCCGGATGCGTTGACCGTTTGTGCAAAACCGCACAAAACGAGCTTATGAACATCATAACCATTTTCCTCGGTATAACGGTGGGTGCAACTACAAACGGTGCTTCATTCTTAAATCTTGATACCCTTAAAATTGTAGGTATGGGTCTTATTGCTTTCTGTTTCGGTACGGTCGGGGGCGTGCTTTTCGGTAAATTAATGTGCTTTTTTACTAAAGGCAAGGTTAATCCGCTTATCGGTTCGGCGGGCGTTTCGGCTGTTCCTATGGCTGCAAGAGTTTCGCAAAAAGTCGGGCAGGAGGCAGACCCCGGAAATTTCCTGCTTATGCACGCAATGGGTCCGAATGTTGCCGGTGTAATCGGTTCCGCCGTCGTTGCCGGTGTGCTTCTCAATATTTTAGGATGATTTCGGCAAGGAGGGTTCTGCTCTATGCCTGATAACAGGCCAATCGGCGTTTTTGATTCGGGACTCGGCGGCCTTACCGCAGTCCGTGAACTCATACGTATTTTAGGGAACGAAAATATAATTTATTTCGGCGATACCGGCCGCGTCCCGTATGGCAACAAAAGCGCCGAAACAATTATTGAATACGCAAGGCAGGATGAAAAATTTTTGATTTCGCACGGCGTTAAGTTGGTGATTGCAGCTTGCGGCACGGTAAGCTCTGTGGCAACTGCTGCTTCAAGCGAACTCCCCGTGCATTTTATAGAGGTTGTTACACCGGCTGCCGAAGAAGCCGTAAAGTCCACAAAAAATAAAAAAATCGGGATTATCGGCACAACCACAACGGTAAAAAGCAATTCCTATAAAAATAAAATATTGGAACTTATGCCGTCGGCTCAGGTATTTCAAAGAGATTGTCCGATATTTGTTCCGCTTGTTGAAGAAGGTTGGATCGATCGCGGCGACTTTGTAACTGTGGAAACAGCCAAACGGTATTTAACGCCGCTGCGCGACGCCGGTGTTGATACATTGATACTCGGCTGTACTCATTATCCGATTTTAAGGGATATAATTGCCGATATTATGGGGGACGGTGTTACTTTGATAAATACCGGCAGACAGGCAGCCCTTAAAGCGGCTGAGTACTTAAAATCAAACGGTATGCTTAATAACAATAACTGTGAAGGAACCCGTGAATTCTACGTGACCGACCGTACAGAGAGTTTTTCGGGCATTGCCTCAATTCTTTTGGGCTCCGATATTAACGGTAAGGTGGAACGGGTTTCACTGCCGCTTTGATCCGCAGCAGTTATCAATTGCGGCAACACGGTAAACGTATTACCGTAGAAGGAAGATATAATGAAAGATGTTATGATAAATTTGGTAAGCACTGTTCAGTACGATAACGGCGAACAGGGCAATTCCGAAGTTTTTGAAATGTCTACCGAGGGCAGAATGGGACACCGCAACGGAAAGACGATGCTTGTATACGAGGAAAGCGACGCAATCGGCGTCGGCGGTGTGAGATCGGTAATAACCGCCGCAGATAACAGCGTTGTTATCCGGCGTTCGGGTTCGCTGTCAGGCCGACTTGTGGTTATGAAACAAAAGCGCCACAGTTGTGTGCTTGATACCGTTGCGGGTGCAGCCTCAATGGGTATTTTCGGTGAAGATTTGGTTAATAAATTAGGTGATGACGGCGGCTTTTTGGATATTACATATACAATTGATATAGAACATCGTCTGGTCAGCAAAAATAATATAAAAATATCTGTTACTCCACGTTCATAAAGGGGAATTTTTATGTCACTGTTAGTTAGGAAAGTTAAAAACTGCATCAGGGATGAGGTTATCAGTGCAGCAAACAAAGCCATAGCCGCAGGTGAGCTCACCGCGAACGGCGAATTAAAGGACTTTGTTGTTGAAGATCCTGCGGATGTTTCGCACGGCGATTATGCTTTAAACGCTGCGCTTGTTTGGTCTAAATGCTTCAGAACTCAGCCGAGAATTATTGCCGAAACTATTTTGAAGTATGCCGATTTCAGCAAAGCGTTTGTCTCAAAAACCGAAATTGCGGGTCCGGGATTTATAAACCTGTTCTTGTCTGATAGATTTTATTCGTCGGTAATCGCTGATGTATTGCAAAAGAAAGAAAATTACGGCAGAAGCGATATAGGTAATGGTAAGAAAGTTATTGTCGAATTTGTTTCGGCTAATCCCACCGGTCCTATGCATATCGGTAACGCGCGCGGCGGCGCACTGGGAGACAGTATTGCTTCGGTTCTTGACTTTGCGGGATATAACGCTTTCCGCGAGTTTTATATCAATGATGCGGGCAACCAAATTGCAAAATTCGCTTTGTCGCTCGATTGTCGCTACCTTCAATTATTTGATGATTCGGTCGAGATGCCGGAGGACTCTTACCACGGCGCCGATATAATCGAACACGCGAATAATTTTGCCAAAATACACGGCAATTCATATGTTGCAAAGCCGGAGGACGAGCGCCGCAAAGCGCTTGTTGATTTTGCTTTGCCTAAAAATATTGCAGGGCTTGAAAGTGATTTAAAGAAATATCGCATTGTTTACGATAACTGGTTTAAAGAATCGTCACTGCACAAAAACGGAGAGGCTGCAAAGGTTGTTGACCTGCTGACCGAAAAAGGTTACACATATGAAAAAGAGGGCGCCGTCTGGTTTAAAGCCGAAAGTTTCGGTGCCGATAAGGACTTCGTTTTACGCCGTTCAAACGGCTTTTTCACATATGTAGTTCCCGATATTGCTTACCATTACAATAAATTGGTAACACGCGGCTTTGATAAGGCTATTGATGTCTTGGGTGCGGATCATCACGGTTATGTGCCGCGCCTTAAGGCGGCGTTGCAGGCATTGGGTGTTGACCCTGAAAAACTCGATGTCGTTCTTATGCAAATGGTGCGCCTGGTACGCGGCGGCGAAACCGTCAAACTGTCGAAGCGTTCCGGTAAAGCAATCACCCTTGTAACATTGCTTGACGAAATACCGATTGATGCCGCGCGATATATTTTTAATTCAAAAGATCCGAATGCACATCTGGAGTTTGACCTTGACCTTGCCGTTGAACAGACAAGCCAAAATCCGGTTTTTTATGTTCAGTATGCAAATGCGCGCATTTGCAGTATAATTAAAAATTTGCGTGCCGACGGAATTGAAATTGAAAATTTGAACATCGCCTCTTTTGACAGGTTGACCTGTCCGGAGGAGAGGGAACTGGTCAGACATATTTCAAAACTTACAGGCGAAATTGAGGCTGTGGCTCAATCATATGATTCTGCAAGAATTACAAGGTACGCTTATGATCTTGCTACACTGTTTCATAAGTTCTATAATGCTTGCAGGGTTAAAACGGACGACGCCGAACTGACGCAGGCAAGGCTTAATCTCTGCTTAGCCACCTCGGTAGTTCTTAAAAATGTTTTAGGTATTTTGAAGATCGACGCACCGGAGAGTATGTAATAAAAAAGTGAGTAGGTGATTTCACCTACTCACTGATTTTAAAAATTAATCTTTAAAGATTAAACGGCACGTGTGACCTTACCTGAACGCAAGCAACGGGTGCAGGCGTTGATTCTGCGAGGTGAACCGTTAACGATAGCCTTTACGCGTTTTACGTTAGGTTTCCAGGTTCTGTTAGAGCGTCTGTGTGAGTGTGACACTTTAATGCCGAATTTTAATTCTTTACCGCAGATATCGCATTTTGCCATAGTCTGCACCTCCTTTAATATTCACATAACATTGCTATTATAACAGAATTATATCAATAATGCAATAGTTTTTTTAAATTTATTTTAGGAAAGGATGTAATTATGATAAGGGCTGTAATCTTTGATATGGACGGAACACTGACAAACACAATCGAAGACCTTGCAGATGCTACGAACTATGCATTAGGGGAATTCGGTCTTCCGCAACATGATACCGAAAGTTATAAAATGATGGTCGGAAACGGGATACCTAAGCTTATTGAGCGTGCACTGCCTGAAGAACTCAGAACAGATGAGTATGTCAGCAAAGTCAAAGAACGGTTTTTCGAGTATTACAACCTCCACAGTACAGATAAAACCAAAAAGTACGATGGTATGACCGAACTTATATCCGAATTGCGTGAGAAAGGAATAAAAACCGCGGTCGTTACAAATAAATATGAGCCTGCTGCAATCGATATTCTGCATAAATTGTACGGCGATGTCTTTGATTGCGTAGCAGGTCAACTTGACGGCGTGCCTACAAAACCCGATCCGACTTCAACCTTCGGCGTTATGAAAAAACTCGGTGTTAAACCGGAGGAATGCGTATTTATAGGCGATTCCGGTGTGGATATTCAAACTGCCGTAAACAGTAAAGCGTTACCGATAGGCGTCCTTTGGGGATTTAGGGGCGAAGCCGAACTTAAAGAAAACGGGGCGAAGCACCTGATAAACAAACCCGAACAGCTGCTTCGATTTATAAAGTAGCGCTTACTATTTTGCTATTTGATTTTTGTACCCGATCGGTATTATTTTGTTGAAAAGGCAGGTGTGCTTGGGTGTTACTAACCTGTCCTCGTGCATAGACCCGAAATACCAATGGTTATAACTGCACGCATTGTCAATTTCCTGTAAGTAACCGTTCAACTTATTTATGTTGTCGGGCGCGCAGGAACGCAGCAGCATAGCACTTTTAACAAGTGACGGCGGCTCGTGCGTAAGTATATAGTCAACGGTTAATCCTGCTTCGTCAAGATTAGCCGCGCCTTCGGCGAATTCCTGCGGTGAAGGTAATTCTTCACGCCACCACTTTCCGCCGTCGTTCCGTATGTCGCGGTCGTCGCTTTCTCCGCCGCCGAATGCGAATATCGAAATTCCGTCTATGTTATATATTTGCCCGCGCATAAGATGAAAAAGATTACCGCTTATCCTGTGCACTTTTCCGCCTTTCCATACGGTTGTGCGGCATTTGTTTATAAGGTCGAAATTTTCGTGTGTTCCGTCAAGAAAACAGACGGTGAATTTTCTCGAACCAAGATATTTAATAACGCTTTTTTCTCTTTTATCGCCCGACCATAAATATCCGAAATCACCGCAGATTATAAGTGTGTCGCCTGCTTTCAGTTTTCGCCATTCGCGGTTGTACAGCCGTTCTTCATTTCCGTGCATATCACCGGTAACATATATCATTTTTTATACCTCAAAATTGATTTTTTTATAAATATCTCTTTTATTTTGTGCCGTAACTTGTTATACTTAATATAATACAACATTTTTGGTGGTTTTTCTATGACTAAAAAGATTTTTTCTGTTATTTTAATAATTTTGGTGCTCGCGTCGTCAATTTCTTTGCCGGTTTCTGCATTTACCCCGACTTCGTTTGAAGTGCGCGCAGAAAGCGCTGTGTTAATTTCACTTGATACCGGGGAAACGCTGTATGAAAAAAATACCGATGAACGCAGATATCCGGCATCGCTCACAAAAGTTATGACGGCAATGCTGCTTATTGAAAATTCAAATGACCTTGATAATGATATTATAACAGTTTCCGAAAACGTCGTCAATTCCATGCTCGGTACAGGGCTTGTAATCGCGAACTTGAAAGTCGGCGAACAGGTGTCGGTTCGTAATATGCTGCATATGTTGCTGATATCTTCTGCGGCGGACGCTTCGGTTGCTATTGCCGAATATGTAAGCGGCAGTGAATCCGCATTTGTTGAACTTATGAACGAACGCGCTAAAGAACTCGGGATGAATTCCACACATTTTGTCAATACCCACGGTGCGCACGACCCGGATCATTATACAACAGCCGGCGACATTGCCATACTTGCAAAGTATGCGTTAAAAAACTCCACCTTTGCGGATGTTGTTTCCAAGGCAAGGTATACCGTGCCGGCAACCAATCTTTCCGGCGAAAGATATCTTTCGACAACTAATTTTCTTATAGACCCGGCTGTCCCGAAGTATTATTACAAATATGCGACCGGTGTTAAAACGGGATTTACGGATGAAGCCGGGCGCTGCTTTATCGGTTGCGCCTCGCGTGACGGTTATAAATATATGTGCGTCATTTTGAAATCTCCGGTTTATGATGAAAAGGGAAGAATGGTGCGCTATGAATTTGAGGACGCGAAAAATCTTTTTCAGTGGGCGTTTGACGATTTTATGTATAAGACTGTGCTTAAATCCGGGGAAATAGTAGGTGAAGCAAAAGTGACCCTTGCCCGCAACACCGATTATGTTACCGTTGCCGCTAAGGATGAGATTGCAACTGTTTTACCCAAAAACGCTGACCTTTCAACCGTTGAATATAAACTGAAACTGGATAAAAAATCATTCGAGGCTACCGTTAAAAAAGGTCAAAAGTTGGGTACGGCTGATGTTATGTACGCCGGCGAGGTTATAGGCACTACCGATGTGCTTGCCACTTCAACCGTTGAAAGAAGTATGCTTTTAAGTTTCTTTAATTCGGTTAAAAAAGTGTTTGTTCACCCCATTACAAAGACAATATTGATATTAATTTTAATCGGTATAATTGCATTTATTGCATCGGTTAAATATCTGAACAGAGGAAGAAAAAAGAAAAAACCGGGACGAGGCGAAGTTATAGTCAGAAAAAACAGGGAGGATAAACGTGACAGGTAAGTATTTATTCTTTGATTTTGACGGTACGCTTGCGCGCAACGGTGTAGTTTCGAATAGGGTTTTGTCAGCGTTGAAGAACGCACAGACAGCAGGAAATAAGACAGTTTTATGCACAGGCCGCGCGTACGGATATTTGATGCCCGTTATGAGAGATATCGGATTTAACGGCATCTGCGCGGGGCTTGGGGCGCATATCGAGTACGGCGGCAAAACCATCGAAACCAATTCTATTGAGCGCGAAAGCGTTAAAAAGATATTAGAAAAGTTACAGCAGGGCGGGAATACGGGTCTGCTTGGCGGCGCAACCGACCACTATGTGTTTGCCTTTAATAAAATCCCCGTCACTCCTGATGATGATTGGCTGATTTCACCCGATAAAGTTATTTGCGATAATATCGATTCAGCAATGATGTGGTATGACCGCGACCCGTTTGAAAAGATATCCGTTTGGGGCAAAATGGACGACGGTGTGTTCGCCCGGATTGTTTCCGACGGTGTGTTTGGTGTTATGCACCCGTGGTACAGCGAATTTTCGCCCAAAGGCTGCGACAAGGCACACGGCATCGAATGTATTATGAAATTTTTAGGCATACCGAAGGATGCGACAGTTGCGTTTGGCGACAGCAGTAATGATATAGAAATGTTCCGAAATGTCGGCTATCGCGTAGCAATGGGAAATTCAACCCCTGACCTTTCGTCTATTGCCGATGAAATAACCGAAACGGTTGATAATGACGGTGTAGCTGTCTGGATAGAAAATAATTTATTGCGGAAAGGACAAATGAAATGAAATATTTAGTTATGCTTTGTGACGGAATGGCTGACAGGCCGGTGAATTCACTTAATAATATGACGCCTATGCAGGCAGCCGATAAACCTACGATGGATGCGATTGCGAAGTTCGCTGAAGTGGGCACAGTTAAAACGGTGGCTGACGGATTAAAACCCGGCAGCGATGTCGCCAACCTTTCGGTTATGGGATATGATCCGCTCGTTTGCTATACGGGACGTTCACCGCTTGAGGCGCTCAGCATCGGTATAGATATGAAAGATACGGATGTTGCGCTGCGCTGTAACCTTGTGACGCTCTCTGACGAAGCCGATTACAGCGAAAAAACAATGGTAGACTATTGCGGCGGTGACATTTCAACAGATGAAGCGAAGCAACTCATTGATGCGGTTAACGACGCGTTTGCAAATGATACATATAAATTCTATGCAGGCGTTGCATATCGTCATTGTTTGATTGTTGCCAACGGTACTGCAAAACTCGGTACAATGACGCCGCCGCACGATATCAGCGGGCGTGTTATCGGCGAGTACCTGAGCACGGCTGAAACGGCAAAACCGCTTATTGATATGATGAAGAAATCCTACGACATTCTTTCTGCTCATCCCGTTAATTTAAAAAGAGTAAGTGAAGGTAAAAGACCCGCAAACTCAATTTGGTTGTGGGGCGAAGGAACACGTCCGTCATTGCAGAATTTTAAGGAAAAATTCGGCGTTCGCTGCGGTGTTGTTTCGGCTGTTGACCTTCTTAAAGGTATCGGAAAAGGGGCAGATATGGACGTTCCCGAAGTTCCGGGCGCTACAGGATATATTGACACTGATTTTGAAGGTAAGGTCGAAGCGGCAAAAAGACTGTATAACGACGGGGCTGATCTTGTGTATATGCATGTTGAAGCACCCGATGAGTGCGGTCACAGGGGAGAAACAGCAAATAAGGTGAAAGCCATAGAATTGATAGACAGCAAGGTGCTTACACCGCTGCTTGATTTTCTCGGGGAAAATTATCACGATTACAGGGTGCTTGTAATGCCCGACCATCCCACTCCGCTTGATATTCGCACGCATACGAATTCACCCGTGCCGTTTATGATATATGACAGCACAAAAAAATATGTGGGTGTTGATAAATTCTGTGAAAAATCTGCCGAAGCTACCGGTAATTTTGTTGAGTTCGGCCCTTCAATGATGCTTAAACTGTTGGAAAAAGAATAAAGCATAAAGTCGAATAAATTAAAAAACACGGTTCAGGTCTCTTAACGAGTCCCGAACCGTGTTTTTACAGCGTTTATACGGATTAAATATATAAACCGCCGTTGACGCCTAAAATTTGCCCCGTTATGAAGCTTGCATCGTCAGAGGCGAGAAAATAGATAGCCTTTGCAACTTCTTCCGCTGTGCCAAGCCTGCAAAGAGGGGTTTCATCGGCCAGTGAGTTCAGATCTTCAACGGAAAGATGGGAATTTATATTTGTTGCAATAACTCCGGGTGTGACGCAGTTGACCCTTATGCCGCTCGGCCCGACTTCCTTGGCCAACGATTTGGTCAATCCGATCAATCCTGCCTTTGCGGCGGAGTAATGAACTTCACAGGAACCTCCCGTTTCGCCCCATATTGATGAAACATTGACGACAGCGCCGTATTTCCGGTTAATCATACCGTTTATAACCGCTCTTGTGCAATTATACGCACCGGTAAGATTTACAGACAGCATTTTGTTCCATTCTTCTTGCGAAATATCATTGAAAAGTTTTTGCTGCGCTATGCCTGCGTTGTTTATCAGTATGTCAATCTTCCCGAATTTTGAACGAACGGATGACACCATTGCTTCGACCTCATTAATTTTTGAGATATCCGCCTTAACTGTCATAACATTTCCGTTTTCCGATAGGGTAGAGCAGAGCATATTAGCAGCTGCGGCAGACGAGTTATAGTTCATAGCAACGTTATAACCTTTTTCGGCAAAGAGAATTGCGGTTGCCGCACCGATGCCGCTTGACGCACCTGTTATTAAAACTGTTTTGTTCATACTTCGTCACCTCACGTTTATTATATCATATCATAAAAAATTTTTAAATATTTTTTTGGTATGTTTATCTGCAAAATGTCTATGGATAGTTTACATAATATTTTAGAAATACAATATAAAGTGGTTAACATAATGAGTTTACATAACATTTTTTCTTTGTGAAAAATTAAGGTTGACATAATTAATTACTTGTAGTATAAATAATATACGCACTTTTAAGTGTGTCGGTTGAATTTAAGAAGGTTACATAATATTCGATTTTTAATTTGCATAATTGCTTATCTTACCTCATATTTATTTTATAAATGGAGGGACGAGCAGGTATGAAAATAAAGATCTTTAAATTTAATAAGAACAAATTAATGGTTCAATTGTCGGAAAGCAGATCATTAATTATTTTTTTTGCGCTGTTTATTGCCGCTTTTACGGTCGGCGTTTTTTATACTACGGCTGCTGACGGTACTGCCGTCGGTTTAATAAAAAGGTATATTTCCGCTTTTTTAAATTTACGTTTAAAGGGAAATTTTTTTGATATTTTACTCAAGTCATTGTTTACGGGGTTTGTTACCCTGTTTGCATTCTTTTTGTTTGGATTAGGTGTTACCGGGGTTCTCTTTGTTCCGCTTTTTCTTTCGGCGATAGGAGTGTTTTACGGAATTTTTATCAGCCTGATTTATATTTCCTATTCACTTTCCGGAGTTGGCTTTTGCGCCCTGGTCGTCGTTGCCCCCGCGCTTATAATATTGTTCGGAATAATCTCTGCGTCAAAGTATGCGTTTGAATTTTCAAAGAAAACGCTTCAGCATATAAGTTCGGACGCAGCTGCCGGAATGAAACAACTGTTTAAGGTTTACTTTTTTAAGTTTGTCATTATGCTTATACCTGTGATTGCGTATGCTATTCTTGACGCATTGCTTTCAAAAGCATTTATAGGTTTGTTTAATTTTTAACCATAACACCCTTGCGGGTTTCACCTGCCGTTTTCATTGTCTTGCCTGCACCCCGATAATATAACGGTTAAGACAGAGAACTCGGCAATACTGCCGGTATCAAAATACCGGGGCAATAAAGAGCGAAAATTATTATTTATAGGCGTGAAGACGGTTTATTTCCGTCTGCCTAAGAAACGGGAATTGCAAAATGAAAGATTACAGTAAAGAATTCAGAGTATATTTGAATACGGTTAAGGGTGTTTCTGACAATACCCTTACTTCTTATATGCACGATCTTTCTCTGTATCTTGATTTTTTGCAGGGACTGTCCGTTTCACCGCTTAAAGCGGATGAAGTTTTCATTTCCTCGTTCATTAAACACCTGCAAAAACAGGGCAAATCCTATTCAACCCAATCAAGAACCCTCGCCTCGGTTAGATGTTATTACAAGTTTCTTGTATATATTAAAGTTCTGAAAAAATCTCCTGTGACGGATGTTAAGATACAAAAACATACTAAAAAACTGCCGGAAATACTTTCTTTCAGGGAGATCGAATTGTTGTTTGAACAACCCGATATAACTTCCCTTAAAGGATGCCGTGATAAGGCGATGCTTGAACTTTTGTATGCAACCGGGATTAAAGTAACCGAACTTATATTGCTTAAAGTTACCGATGTCAATCTTGAACTTGGAGTTATACATATAACCGCCGGAAAAAACGGTCGCATAATTCCGTTATATCCCGAAGCGGCAAATTTGCTTAATAAGTATTATTACGAGGTCAGAAAGGTTGTTGTCACCGATGACAGCACTGTGAATTTCTTTACCAATATGAACGGCGATCCTATGACAAGGCAAGGCTTTTGGAAAATAATTAAACAATATGCCGCTGCCGCAAAAATTACAAAAGATATAACGCCGCATACTTTAAGACATTCTTTTGCGGCGCATTTGCTGCAAAACGGCGCACCGCTTGAAGATGTTAAAGAAATATTAGGACACAGTGACCTTTCCTCTACAAAAATATATGCAGAGGTGCTGCGTAACCGCTATACGGCGTCATATAAAAAATATCATCCTATGGCAAGATAAAACGGACATATAACTATGTAACAACGGCTGAATGTGCAAAGCACATTCAGCCGTTGTTCACGTTATTACGAAAGGCGAACCTTTGTCCACAGATTTTCGTAGTAATCTCTTGTTTCGGAATCAAGGTTATGGAAATATTTTGTGTTTTTCTTAACTTCGTCGGGCGGGTAGAGTATAGGGTCACCCTTGTATGTATAGTTGTCGTTATTTATTACCGATGTGTTGGGGGAAGCGTAACAAATATATTCTGCATTTGCCAACGCCACCTCCGGCTCTAAAAGGAAATTAATATACATAAGCGCGGCTTCATAATTTTGGCAACTGTCCGGTATGCATACGGAATCAACAAATATGTTGGTTCCTTCTTTCGGGTAAACAAATTCAAGGTCGGGATTGACTTCTTTCATGGTGTAATAATCGCCCGCGTAATACGGTGCCAAAGCGGCATTGCCTGATTCCATTTTATTGAATATTTCATCCATAACACGCGCCTGTAATACCGAATTTTGTTCAATCAAACGGTCGGCGGCTCTATCCCATTCCGACTTATCGGTTGTGTTTACATCAATGCCGAGGTCGAATTGTGCAATTGCAAATGCGTCGCGCGGATTGTTGAATGTAAGAATGTTTCCTTTGTATTTACTGTCAAACAGTGCGTCCCAAGAATCTATTTCGGTATCAACCATTTTTTTGTTGTATATTATGCCGACCATGCCGACATTATACGGAACAGAAAATTTGTTTTCCGGGTCGAAATACAGATTTTTGTACGAATCGTCAATATATTTATAATTCTCTATTTTTGAGATATCGATTTTGCGCAGCATCTTTTCATCCGCCATGCGCGCGATCATATAATCCGACGGGATAACAATATCATACGGTGTACCGCCCGCTTTGATTTTTGCATACATTTCTTCGTTGCTTTCAAAGTTTGTGTAATTCACCTTTATTCCGGTTATGCGCTCAAATGCCGCATTAACATCAAGGGTGTCATCACTGCCGTCGGATATATATTCACCCCAGTTGTATACGTTAAGTGTCGTTCCGGCAAGATCTCTTGAGTATGTGCTTTCGGTGCTGATGCCGGTGTTTTTAAGCGAACGGCTGACTATAGAAACGCCGACCATACTTGTCGCTATAACAACGGCGACGGTTATGGATAAGGCGCGCATAAGTTTTGTACGCACACGTGAACGGCGCTCTTCGTTTTGCGAAAGATTTATAAGGATCAAAAGCACCAAAACCGTTATGAATATAATGGTCGACAGGGCATACATCGTCGGTTTCACCGTTTTTTTCGTCATAGAAAAAATGCGTATCGGTAGGGTTTGGAATGCCGAACCCGATGTGAAATAACTTATAACGAAATCATCCAATGAAAGTGTAAAGGACATAATAAACCCTGTGAAAACGCCGGGGTAAATTGCAGGCAGCGTTACCTTGAAAAATGCCTTTATAGGCGTGCAGCCCAAATCTTCGGCGGCTTCGGAAAGTTGGGAACCGGTTTGCCTGAGCTTAGGCATAACATTCAGAATAACATACGGCAGATTGAATGTGATATGTGCGAAAAGTATCGTCCAAAAACCCAAGGCGTTTTTTGAACCTACCAACTGCGCGAAAAATACAAACAGAAGCATAAGCGAAACACCGGTTACAATATCCGGCGCCATCATAGGTATGTTTGTAACGGCAGTGACGGTGCGTTTGGCAATACCCCTCTTCATTTTGTATATTCCGACCGCAGCCAGCGTTCCCAGCACTGTTGCAATAATTGCCGAAAGTATTGCAAGGATAAGGGTATTCTGCAATGCGGCAATCGACTCGCTGTCGTACATTAACTGTTGGTACCATTTAAGAGAAAATCCCGAAAATACGGCGGTGCTTTTGGAACTGTTAAAGGAAAACAGCATCATTACAAGCAGCGGGGCATACATAAAAACGAGCATTAATCCGATAAAAATTCTCCGCAGTGTTTTCATACGATCACACTCCCGTCGTCTGCGTCGGTAAAGCGGTTCATTATCGTCATACTTATAAGTATAAATACCATAAGAACAAGCGACATTGCCGCACCGAGCGGATAGTTAGGTATTTTAAACTGGTTTTCTATAACATCACCGGCTAAAAGAATCATACCGTTACCGAGTTTCTGAGAGATGTAAAATGTGCTGACGGACGGAACAAATACCATTGTTATACCGGATATAACTCCGGGCATACTTAAAGGCATAACCACCCTTCTGAGTGTTGCGGATGCATTTGCACCGAGGTCTTCGCTTGCTTCATAAAGCGATTTATCGATTTTTGACATTGTCGTGTATATCGGCAGTATCATATACGGCATAAAGTCATACACCATACCGAGTATAACAGCAAACGGCGTGCCCATAAAATGCACCTTGCCTATGCCGATAAATGAAAGCAGTTTGTTCAGCACGCCGCTGTTGTCAAGAATAACAGTCCAGGAATATGTCTTTATAAGTAAATTCATCCACATCGGCATCATTACAAGCAGAATCATCATTTTTTGCGAGCGGATCGATGATTTTGTCAACAGATATGAAAACGGATACGCCAACAGCAAGCATATAAGTGAGGCAATCGCGGCGTATATAATAGATGTCAAAAACACGCCCTTATAATCTTTAAGTGTATACAGATTCTGCACTGTGAATCCGCCGTTACCGTCCGAAAATGTGTAATATAACACAATAAACAGCGGTACTACAATGAATATTGCGGACCAAACGATATAAGGGGCGTTTATAAGTTTTCTTCCGAAAGACGGTTTCATTCTTCATCCTCCTCCGGTGCCTCGTTCATTTCTTCCATTTCTTCACTGTAGGTCGAATAATCTCCAAACATACCCGAATACTCGGATTTTTTCATAATGTGTATTGCGTCCGGGTCGATGCTGAGACCGACATTATCGCCCACTCGGTGTTCATCGGTCGTTTGGATCATCCACTTAAAACCGTTTATGTCAACAATTATCTCAAAGTGAACACCTTTGAACGTTACCTCGGTAACAGTCCCCGTAAGCATACCGTTATCCGGGCTGACAATGTCTACGTCCTCGGGTCGGATAACCACGTCGACCTCTTCGTTTGTATCAAACCCTTTATCAATGCAAACAAAATCTTTGCCTGAGAATTTTACAAGCAAATCTTTTTTCATAATTCCGTCGAGTATATTGCTTTCACCGATAAAATCGGCAACGAAGGCGTTTTTGGGCTCGTTATATATATCGATCGGTGAGCCTATTTGCTGAATTTTGCCCTCATTCATTACAACGACCGTATCGCTCATTGCAAGCGCTTCTTCCTGGTCGTGCGTAACAAATATAAAAGTAATACCCAGGCTTTGCTGAATTTTTTTAAGTTCAATCTGCATATCTTTACGCAGTTTAAGGTCAAGCGCCGCAAGCGGTTCGTCAAGCAAAAGCACTTTAGGTCTGTTTATTACCGCGCGTGCAATTGCAACGCGCTGCTGTTGTCCGCCGGAAAGTTTATCAATACTTCGCTTTTCATATCCTGCCAGATTAACAAGATTCAGCATTTCGTAAACGCGTTGTTTTATCTCTTTTTCCGGTGCTTTTTTCACCCTTAAACCGAAAGCAATGTTATCATAAACATTCAAATGCGGGAAAAGGGCATAACGCTGAAAAATGGTGTTTACCTGACGCTTATATGCCGGAACACCATTGATTTTTTTGCCCTCAAAAATAACTTCGCCGCTGTCCGGGTCCAGGAACCCGGCAATAAGCCGTAAAGTGGTTGTCTTACCGCAACCCGACGGACCGAGCAGAGTAATGAACTCTTTGTCGGAAATATAGAGGCTGAAATTATCCAGAACAACCTCATCGTCAAACGAAACGGTAATGTTTTTAAGGTCAATTATTTTATTGTTATGCATGTCAGCATCCCCCTTTGCGGACACTCAAGTGCCGCGAAAGCTATACAGCCCTGCGCGATACCCGCAATATTTATGCTTTAAGACCCCGCAAAGGTTTTATATAACGCGCAAAGTTCTGCGTTACAGTCGTAAGCTATCATATTGCTTTTTCAACACAGATGCAAATATGCAATATAAATATTATGAAAAAACTCGTAAAATGTCAAGTGATACGGAAAAAATTTTTTGCCTGAACCGCAAATTCTGCGTATCAGTGTAAACTTGCATATAAATATGTATCAATTTTGT
>CAVKHV010000007.1:0-39252 GCA_963656085.1 Agathobacter sp. | reverse complement strand
CCCTTGCCATTCTAGATGTTAGACGTTAGACATTAGATATTAGATTTGGGTTACTGTAGTTTGAGTGCTGACGGTACGCACAAACCCTTGCCTCCCACTGACGAGGGAGATGTCAAAACGAAGTTTTGACAGAGGGAGAGAAAAAGCCAACGGTAAGAAGAATTTACCGTCTGTCATCAAACTACCGTTTTCCACATCTAATGTCTAACGTCTAACATCTAATGTCTATAATGGGGCAAGAGTCTGTGCGTACTATCAGCTTGTGGTCTCTCCCCCTCCGTCGAGGCTTTGCCTCGACACCTCCCCCGTCAGGTGGAGGCAAGGGCGGCGCTGCCGCCACATCCGCCCCAAGGGTAGACAAAACACCGCTTAGATCAACGGTTTAAAGCGGGTTTAAAAACTGTGCCAAAAGGTATACCTTTTGGCACAGTTATAAATTACCAATCGGGAATTTTAAAAATCTCGCCGTTTATATTTTTTACACAAATTTTTATTAAAAAAGCAAAAAATTGTTGACATTTTTATTATAATGTGATAGCATATAGACAAATATAAGTAAAGGTCAAAAAGTATACTTTTTGACCTCTGTTTTTATGTGTAAAATTAAGATGTATTGCAATATAGATGTTAGACTGTAGACAGTAGATTTTAGACGTGGTAGGCGGTAGTTTTAATAATAGGCAGTGAATGCTTCTTACAGTTAGCCTTTTTCTCCCCCTCCGAGTTTTGCCCGCTGGGCAAAGCCCACCGTCTCGGCTGCCGCCTCGGTCGGTGCTTCTGCTTCGCAGAGGTGCCCACCGGACACCCGCGCCCTCGTCAGAGGGGCAAGGGCTTAAACATACCGTCAGCGCTCAAAATTATAGTCACCCTCGTCTAACGTCTAGCGTCTAATATCTAATGTCTAAAACGGCGTATCTGTATAGATTTTAAATTACAACAGATAGTACGGCAATTCAGCGCCGACAGCAATTTGATCTGACTTTTTCTTTGCTGTGCTTTTCGGCTTTTTAGGTGCGGTTTGCTTTTTAGCGGTTGTTTTGGCATTACCGGATGTCGGTTTTTTTGCAGATTTGGCAGCACTTGACTTCGCCTTTTCATTGGATTTCGGGGTTGCGGTTTTCTCTGTCTTGGGTTCTTCTACCGCTGTTTTGGCGGCTCTTGACAAACTGTTTTTACCTACTGACATTTTTAATTACCTCCTTAGCAAGTTGAGCATATTCCTGTGCCGCGCGGCTTGAAGCCTTATAAGCCGAAACCGGACGGCTGTTATCCTGCGCCCATTCCACCGCACTGTCGGTTCTTATAACAGTATCAAAAACCGTTATATCTTCAAGTTCCGACAGGGTTTCAAGGGTCTGCTTTAAATAATTTTTTCTGGCGTCCGCCTTTGTAATAACTATTCCGAGCAGGGAAAGCGACGGCGCGATTTCTTTTATACGGTCAACAAATTCAAACATATTTGCAAGACCGAACAAGCCCCAAGGGCTTGCCTCAACAGGTATTATCAATTTATCGGAGGCACACATTATATTCATAACCCAGCCACCCAATGTAGGCGGTGAATCTATTAAAATATAATCGTACTTGCCCGATTCCTTAATAGTTTTCAGGCACTTTTTAAGTATAAATTCGCGCTGCCACTTTGTAAAAAGGTCATATTCGACCGAACTCATAAGGGTGGAAGACGGTATAAGGTCAAGATTTTCATAAGCCGTGGGAACAATATAGTTTGACAAATCTTTTTCATCTTTTACAGCGGTGTAAAGATTTTTTCCGCCCGCCGCCATAGCAAGCACGTCGTCTTCACTGAAAAGCGAAAGCGAGAGGTTCAACTGCATATCGCCGTCAATAAGCAGCACCTTTTTACCGAGACGCGACAACTCATACCCGACATTACTGCAGGTTGTTGATTTACCGCTGCCGCCTTTATTGTTTGCAAAGGCTATTACTACGGTCTTTGCCATCATTATCCCCCTTATTAAGATATTTTATTATATTTTCAACACCCTCACCCGTATAAGAACAGACGCGGAATATTTTTTCGCACCCTGCGATTTTAAGCCAATTCTCAACGCGTTCGGGGTTTGCTCTCTTTTTATCAATACCCGTGATTATACCGATTACCTCACGGTTCACAAGCCCTGTTATATTCGGGCTGAAAAGCGAGTACGGTTCATCTGCCGACACAACAAGTCCGCAGATATCCGCCTCGTATGCGTAAAGCGCAAGTGCTGCGCCGAGTTTACGCACCTGACAATACTCCCCCGGCGTATCTATCACCGTATCTTCATAATTTATTGACTGCGTTTTACAGTAATGAATTTGTTCGCCTTTAAGAGCTTGTATGAGCGTGGTCTTGCCCGCCTCGGAACGTCCTATCAATATAATGCGTTTCATTTAATTATGTTCTTGTAATCTCGCAGACCGAATAGCCCATCTTGTTCTGCAAATATTCATTAACGGCGGTAAGAGCAGCCTCAACCTGTGAAACGGTACCGTTTATAATAAGCGTACCGCTGAAACGGTCAACAAATCCGAGTTCCGCACCCGAAGCTTTCATAGAAATATCGGCTGCTATAACTGCGGTCTCCGCCGGGCTTACGGTAAACACGCCGATTGCGCCGTGTGCCGCGTTGCTTGACGGGTCAAGTCCCAATTTTTTATAGAGCGTAACATCGGGGTTTGCGATTATGTGTGAAAGTGTAACCTGTTTACCCGGAACAAGTTCCTGTACTATTCTCATTTTGTCCTGCAATGTAAAATCTTTCATAATAATACCTTTTCGCGATATAAAGTTATCCGCCTATACGGCAGGATAGTCCGCTTTTGCGCGCGGTTTCAAGCAACCGCTGCATTATGGGGTTTGGGGGCGGTTCTATTCCGTCAAATTCGTACTTCCTGCCGAGTTGAGTATATTTATCCTGCCCCAACCTGTGGTACGGCAGCAAATGAAGTTCGGTAACGCCGTGTAATGTTGCGGCAAAACGCGAAATTGCCGATATTTCGGCGTCGGTATCGTTGAACCCGGGAATTACGGGCACGCGGATTATAAGACGTTTTGCGTTTTGTGCTATCTGCTCGGCGTTCCCAAGTATAAGTTTATTGGGTTGACCCGTAAACTGTTCGTGCTTTGCGCTGTTCATATTTTTAATATCCATAAGGACGGTATCAATAAGCGGCAAAGCAGACTCGATATTTTCAAACGGATAAAACCCTGCGGTTTCTACAGCGGTATTAAAGCCCTCTGCCCGAGCGGCTGTAAGCAGGGCGGCGGCAAACTGCGGTTGACAAAATGCCTCGCCCCCAGAAAGGGTCAACCCACCGCCCGAGCGGCTGTAATACGGCTTGTCCCGGCGAACCTGTTCCATAACCTCGGCAACCGTAACGTCTTCGCCGACCGTTTTCGGCGTTCCGTTTTCGTTCATCACATCTATATCATAACGCTGGGATTCGGGGTTGCAGCACCATTTACAACGCAGCCTGCACCCCTTTAAAAAGACAATGGTGCGAATACCGGGACCGTCATGAATAGAAAAGCGCTGAATATTAAAAATCCTGCCCTTTGCATTATAACAGTTTTCCATTTCGCACCGCCTTTACAAATTATTTTCAATAAATATCAATAACTTTTGCTGTAATAATCTTCCCACTTATCTTGATAATCATCATAATAGTCATCATAATCATCAAGATAATCTTCCAAATCATCCAACGATCTGTGATACCTGCCGTTATCAGGTAATTCATCAATGATTTTTTCCACAATCATCGTGTCATCAAAATAAAGGGATAAAATCACCGACGCAACGCACAGAAGCAAGGCAAGCGATGACATTATAACGCCCGAAATGCTGCAGCCTTTTTTGTAACCTTTGCAAAGGGAAACTATGCCTAAAACCAGCGATGCCACGGATAATATACCCACAAACACCGCCGATACAATAACTATTTCGGAAGGGAAAAACCATAGCAAAGCGGCGAGCAAAACAGAATTTAAAATCGCCAATATTCCGATTACCATTGAAGCAATACCGAGGCCCTTTCCGCGCCTGACAGGCTTTACCGGTTGGAACATCTGCATCTGCTGAGCAGGCTGAACGGGTTGAGCAGGTTGAGCAGGCTGTTCTTCTTGAACAGGTTGAGCGGTTTGAACAGGCTGTTCGGGTTCAGCATCTTGAACCTTTTCGGCGGGCTGAGCCGCTGTGCTCTGCTCTTCCTCGGATACGGTTTGAGGAACGGTTTGTTCGATTAAAATCGGTTCTTCAATTTTTTCTTTTGCAAAATTTGTTCCGCAATTTCCGCAGAAATTGAGATTTTCCGTGTTTTCCTTGCCGCAATTGGGACAAAATCTGATAGCCATAGTTCCTGCCTCCTAAAATTTTTTAATAATTTATATTACCAACCCTGTGTAGTACGGTTGATTATATCGTCCTGCAACGAGCGTGACAATGTGGTAAACAGGGCGCTGTACCCCGCAACACGGACGACAAGAGTTTTATATTTTTCGGGGTGAGCCTGAGCGTCGAGCAATGTTTCGCGGCTGACAACATTAAACTGCATATGCATACCCTTTTGGTCGAAAAATCCGCATATTAGGGCAACAAATTTTTCGAGCCCTTCCATTCCTGCAAGCGCAGACGGATGGAATTTTTGATTAAGCAACGTGCCGTTTGATGCAATACCGTGGTCAAGTGCGGCAACCGAATTTGCGGTTGCGGTGGGACCTAATTTATCCCTGCCGGAAACGGGACCTACGCCGTCCGCAATCGGGGTACAGGCATACCTGCCGTCGGGTGTTGCGCCCGTTTGTGCACCGAGCGGAACATTTGCCGAAACAGGATAAAGCCCTGCCTGGAACATACCTCCGCGGTGGTTGCGGTATTTTTCGACCTCTTTTGTATAGATATATGCAACATCTCTTGCAAACATATCGGTTTCGGGGTCGTCATTGCCGTATTTTGGCGCTTTTTCAATCATTGAGAATATTTCTTCGAATCTCGCCTTTTTATCCTGCGGCACAGACGTAGCAGCGTCAACCTCTTTGGCAATGGCGGCAACTGCGGTTTCGTCCAAATCCATGCCGTTATCTTTAAGCGAGCCTGCAATCTCGGCGGCTATTTCCGCTTTTTGCGAAACGGTCATACCCTTGCCGTAATTGTAACGAAGTGCCTCTTTAAGTTCCGCCATGGTTATTGATTTTTCGTCAAACACATACTTTTTAACGGCTATAAGCGCGTCGGTCATATTGGCAATACCAAATCCCTGCGGACCGGTAAAGTTATATGTCGCGCCGCCCTCCTGCACGCTTTTGCCGCGGCCTATACAATCCTCGACCATAGAGGACTGGAACGGCAGCGGACAACGCACGGCATGTGCGGCGTCCACGGCGTTATCGGCATTTACAAGCAGGGAAACCATATAGTCGCTTTGTTTTTTATAAGCGTCATAGAATTCTTTAAACGAAGCCATTTCGGTTACTTCGCCCGTTTTAGGCCCTATCTGAACGCCTTTATCCACACCGTTTGAAAATACAAGTTCAAGCGGACGGCACATATTGAAAAATGCGGCGTCGTGCCAACCGTCGGTCTTTGAGCCTTTTTGCGGTTCAACGCAACCGATTATGCAATAATCCCTTGCATCCTCAAGTGTTAATCCCCTATGCATAAGCGCAGGGATAATAATTTCATCATTATAATAAGCAGGCAGACCGGAACCTACACGCGTAAGTGCGGCAGCTTTTATAAGCAGATCCTGCGGTGAGCCGTTCCAAACCCTTATGGAAAGCGAGGGCTGCGGCAGGCGTACATGCATAGCCGCTTCAAGGCACATATACGACAAATCGTTTGTTGTGTCAAACCCAAATGAGTCCTGACCGCCTACTATAAGGTTCTGGAACATACCGTAACCCGCAAAACCCTTTGCGGATGCGGCGTCACGCACCTTGTTTATATCGTTGAGTTTTACCCAGATGCAATCAATAAGTTCCTGCGCCGATTCATATGTAACGGTGCCGTTATCAAGGTCATTTTTAAAAAAGGGATACATATAACGGTCAAACCGTCCCGGAGAAATGGAATGTCCGCTTGATTCAAGCTGCAAAAGTTGTTGAACAAACCAAAAACTTTGGCAAGCCTGCCAAAAGTCCTCAGCCGGTTTGGCGGGAACGCGGCGGCAGTTTGACGCTATTCTTAAAAGTTCTTTTTTTCTTGTTTCGTCACGACATATGGTGGCTTTTTGCTCTGCCAAATCGGCGTAACGGTTTGCATAGGTTATAACCGCCTGCAAACTTTCGATAACCGCCTTTAAAAACGCCGAGCGTTCCGCATAGTCGGGGTCGCTTACATTAAGCGAAGCAAGAGCGGTTTCGGCTTCTTTTATAATACCCTCATAACCCACCGTGAGAACCTTATTATAATTTACATTAATATGACCGACGCCGTTATAAAAATAGTTACCCACGGTAAATATATCGTGCTTTGTAAAGGCGGCATATGCCTCGGGCGCCATTATCCGGGTAGCAAGGTCGCTTACCGTTTTGCCTTTCCAATAAGGATAAACCCGGCGGAGTCGTTCTTTGGTTTCTTCAGAAATGAAGAAAGGGTCGGCTTCGCGGGTTGCAACGGTATCGAACTCCTCCTGCAGCCATTCATATGAATATTCAGGGTAGACCTGACATCCGCGCGGTGCAACCGAGTTGCTGCCGACTATCAGTTCCCCGTCCCGTATAACTATCGGGATATTCTCTAAAATATGCTTAAAAGCGGCGCTGCGGCGAAGAATTACAGGCAGATCTTCGGTTGCCATATAACTTTCGGTTATAAGTTCGCCGCGGTCAGCCTCTATTTCGGGCATTCTTTCATAAAGCGCGCCTATAAGTTTATCAATTCTCGCGCTTTTTTCTATTTGAAATTTAATTTCTCCCATAGGGTTTTACTCCTTCAGGTATTAAAATTACAGTTGTTCCCAAAGTTCGGTATGCGGAGCGGCAATTACGGACCAGGTATTAAGCAGACCGATACCGCGCGCGTGCGCCGCGCCCGCCTCGGCTGCGGCTGTGACATCGCCTACATCGCCGGTTATAAGCACAACGCCTTTACCGCCCATACCGCGCGAAATACGCAGATCGTATATTGACACTTTAGCAGTTTTAACGGCTATATCCGCCGCCTTAATGGCTGAAGCAGCCGAATAGGTTTCAATTATACCGAGCGAGCCTTTATCGGCTATTTCCTGCGTGCCGAAAAGGGCAGTTATAACGGTCGGGTCAATTCTGCCCATAACCGATTCGTCAATTATATACGTTCCGAAAAAGTCACGCACATGGTCAACAGACGCGGTAACATTTGAGATTGAGCCTGTTATTATTATTTCATATTTGCCGGGACAGGACGGATGAGCCGACACAAGTTTTACGCCTGCCGATTTAAGGGCGGCATCGCACGCTTCTATTCCCTTAGCTATACTTTTGAGTTCAATTATTCCTACAGCTTGAAACATATCTTACGCCTCCCTGTTTTCTATAACGATCTTGTTTGAATCCACCGAAACGACTTTACCGTTTACGGACGAATGTAAAGGAACGAAAAGCCCGTCTTCGTTGGTGGCTATCAACTGTCCTTCGGTTACCTCGTCCCCTGCCTTAACTATGGGCGTTACGGGTGCGCCGATACTTTGTTTAAGCAATAATTCCACGGTATGCGTTTTAAGTTTTGTCGAATTCAGTTCCGGCATAACATCCATTTTATGCACGCCGAGCAGCATTTTCCAGCGCTCTGACGGCATTAAACGGTAATCACGCTGTTCGCTCGGAACGGTTGATTCCTCCGCAACATATTTAATGCGGTTTTTGCCCAGCACGCCTTTAAGTTCATTTATTACCGCACGCGGAGAAATACTTTGGCAGCAGGCGGCAATCTCACATATTCCGCACCCGCAGCAAAGCGAAGCGGTTTTGATTATTTCGGGATCCTGCTCCGCCACCGTCATAACGGTTCTTACCAATCTGTGCGGCTGCAACGGATAGCCGAGAAGCGCGCGGGGGCACATATCGGTACATCTTGTGCACTGGCAGCAGTTGCTTTGTGCGTGTTTGATATGTATTTCATAAGAACCGAGTTTGCCTGCAACGGCGGGAATATCACGCGGCAATACAAGCAAAGATTTTGTGGTTTTGGTTATAACGGCGCTGCCGTGGTTAATAATTCTTCCCATGGAGGGACCGCCGTCAATAGCAATATGGTCATCGTCAACAGTTACGCCGAGGGTTGCAAAGAGATCCCTCACCGTCATACCGATAGGCACTTTTACGACAACGCGGTTTTTTATATCTCCGCCGACCGTAAGCCATTTTTCGGTAAGCGGATTGCCCTGCTTTGCGCGGGAAACATTATAAACCGTTTCCACGTTATAGACAATTACGCCCACCTTTATCGGGAGTGCGCCCGGAGGAACCACCCTGCCCGTTACCTGATATATAAGATTTATTTCGTCGCCCATCGGGTAAGCGTCGGGCATTGTTCTTATCCTTATACGCTCGGTAAGCGGCTGCCAATCCGAAAGTCCCAAGCGTTTTGCGGTATGCTCTTTAATTGCAATAAAGCATTTACCGATACCGGCACCGTCAAGCACGGCGTTAATACCGTCAATAACCGTTTGCAGTTCGGTTTTGAGCAAATACATATCGGTATAAATAAGAGGTTCGCACTCAGCGCCGTTTATAAGCAACATTTCGGCGCCGTCCGCTATTTTGGCATACGACGGAAATCCGGCGCCGCCTGCACCGACAATCCCGGCGTTTTGCATAAGCGATTTTATATTTTCCATTTGAACATCACTCCGAAAAAATACGGTTTTAATCTACTATACCCACTATCACTGCGTCAACCGGCGATTCTGTATTTTTAAGAGCTAACCTGGCGCTTGAACCTGTTGTTATAAGCACCGTTTCGCCGATACCGGCTCCGACACTGTCAACCGCTATCATAAAGTTATCGGTCTGTTTGCCGTTTTCAATCACGTTGACTTCCATAAACTTTGAGCCTACAAGCGAATCCTGCTTGCGGGTGGACACAACCGTTCCAACAATCTTTCCTATTTTCATAACCTTTTCTCCCGATAAGTTTATTTTACTATAGCAACTTTGTCGCCGTTTTTAATGCCTGCGGCGTTGGCGTCGTCGGTATCAATGTGCATTTCAAGTCTGAAAGCGTCGTTAGCCCTTATCTGCACATCGTACCATCTTGTTTTACGCTCGCCCAACGCATCTACCGTAACAAAATCACCGTCTTTTACGCC
Organism: Agathobacter sp.; assembly: GCA_963656085.1. Classification (GTDB taxonomy): domain Bacteria; phylum Bacillota; class Clostridia; order Oscillospirales; family Acutalibacteraceae; genus CAVALG01. The sequence goes on along the minus strand of CAVKHV010000007.1, from coordinate 29,958 downwards.
GAAACGGGCAGCGTCCGCCATACTCATATGTATATGGCGGTTGGCGATTATGCAGCATTCGGGCACCGTTATAACGCCTTTGGGACCTGCAATTGTAACCGTAGCACTGCCTGCCGTTTCGCCCGACGGCCTTACCGGCGGTTTGACTTTAAGCGTAAAGGAATCGGTTCTTGAAATTTCGACCTGTGTTGAACTCCTTACAGGGCCCAGCACCCTTACCTTTTCGATAGGCCTTAAAGACGGACCGATTACGGTTAAGGTTTCCTTACAGGCGTACTGCCCGGGCTGCGACAAATCTTTAAGCGGCTGAAGTTCATAACCTTTGCCGAACAGGGTTTCAAGGTCTGATTTCGAAAGATGTATATGACGGTTGGAAACGCCCACGGGAATATCACCCTGTGCCTCACTCTCCATTACCGACAGCACCTTCATAACCGCCGCTGTTATCTGTTTTTCATCAAGTTGCATTATTTTTCCTCTTTTATATAAAATTCTTTAGCCGCACACGTCGGCTGCAAGAACATTGCATACGAAATTAATTAACAAGTAAAAATTATGGGGAACAATTCTTCCCCCTGCAGGGCGCATAATGCGCCCTGCAAATTATAAATAAGGGTAAATTATTTAATGGTGGGGAGAAGTTTTTCAACATCTGCGTGGGGTCTCGGAATAACGTGGGTAGCAACTACTTCGCCGAGTGAACCTGCGGCTGCGCCGCCTGCTTCAACTGCTGCTTTTACTGCGCCTACGTCGCCCCTTACCATAACGCTTACAAGACCGCTGCCGATCTTTTCAGAGCCGATAAGAACTACATTTGCTGCTTTTACCATTGCATCAGCAGCCTCTATTGCGGCTACGAGTCCTCTGGTTTCTACCATACCTAATGCTTCCATTATAATATCCTCCTTATTGGAATTATGTTTATAAAAGCCTTTTAAAGCCTTTTATACAGATTTTAAATTGACTTACCCCGTATGAAGTAAATCCATAATATCCTTGTGCGGACGCGCAATAACCTCGCGGCATTTAACTTTGCCGACCTCTGCCGCCGCTGCCGCGCCTGCCTCAAGCGCGGCGGTAACGGCAGAAACGGTACCTTCAACCACAACGGTTACGAGCCTTCCGCCAAGACGTTTTTCAACGTGAATAAGTTTTACATCGGCCGACTTTACCATTGCGTCAAGCCCTGCTATTGCGGCAACCAATGCCTGCACTTCAAGAAGCGCGATTGCGTTTTCCATAAAAAATCAAACCTTAAATCAGTCGATTGTAGGAAGAAGTTTTTCAACATCTGCGTGGGGTCTCGGAATAACGTGGGTAGCAACTACTTCGCCGAGTGAACCTGCGGCTGCGCCGCCTGCTTCAACTGCTGCTTTTACTGCGCCTACGTCGCCCCTTACCATAACGCTTACAAGACCGCTGCCGATCTTTTCAGAGCCGATAAGAACTACATTTGCTGCTTTTACCATTGCATCAGCAGCCTCTATTGCGGCTACGAGTCCTCTGGTTTCTACCATACCTAATGCTTCTAACATAATTTAAATCTCCTTTAAAATTATTTTGTTTATCTGAGTTTATCCCGTCCGAGTGCGCTTAAATGAGCAAACCACTCAATATCCTCGGACTGCCTTGAAATCACCTTGTGGGTGAGATAAAGGTTTCGTTTTTTCGCCTCGGCTATTCCGGTATCCACCGCCGCTTCGACCGCCGCAGCGTCACCCTCAACCTTAATTGCCATAACAAGCGGAACGTCCGCCGATTCGGCATTTAAGGGTTTGTTTTTATCAATCGCAACCACCTTTACATCGGCTGCCTTTGCCATTTTATCAGCAACGACTATTGCGGTTGTAAAGCCGTAGACTTCAATCATTCCAAGAGCCATTTCGGGTCAGTCCCCCTTAATCTGCAACATAACAGATCTTTATACCCTTTTGGGAAACATTGACCTCCATTGCCTCGTTCATTTTATCAAGCGGGAAATTATGTGTTATAAGTTCCTTAATCGGAATGTTCATTTCCCTTGCCTGTTTCAAGAATGCCATTGCAGTCGGATAATCTTCTGCGCTGTAATCCCACGAACCGACAAGGTTGATTTCCTTGTTGCACATTGCGAAGTGCGGATTTATTTCATAACTGCCGTTGTTAACGAAAAATCCCATTTCGCAAACGCCGCCGCCGCGCCTTATGTATTCAAATATATCCTTAGCCGCCGCGGGAGCACCTGTACACTGGAATGCAAAATCTGCGCCCAAACCGCCGATTGTGAGTTTTTTGACCATATTAACACGGTCTTTAAGTTCCGGAACTTCACGGAAGTTTATAACCGTTTTAGCACCCAGGCGTTTTGCCATTTCAAGTCTTGAGGGCGTACCGTCAACCGCTATGATATGGTTTACACCGGCAGCACGGAGAACCGCGATCTGCACAAGTCCTACAGGACCGCAGCCCTGAATAAGAACCTTGGAATTAAAGTTGATAAGTCCGGTTGAACGCGCACGGTCAAGCGCATGAACGCAAACGGTGGCAAGTTCAAGCAGCATTCTCTCCTGCAAATCAAGGTCATTGACTGCAAAATATGTTGCGCCCTTACCTCTTATAAGCATATAGTCCGAGAACCAGCCGTTAAGCGGTTGCTCGTCATTATGTCCTATAAGCCCGAAAACGCCCTGTTTATCGCAAAGGTTGGTGTGTGACGGGTGCATACGGCATATGCCGCATTCACCGCAGCTGATAACCGAAGTTACCAATTTATCGCCTACCTTTAAGGGGTTGCCTGCGGTATCGCATTTAATATTCTTTCCGAGGTAGATTATTTCGCCTGTACCCTCGTGTCCGAGAACGACCGGAATAAGGCCGAACGGGTCGCCTTTCCATTCGTGAACATCGGTGCCGCATACGCCGCAGCCCTCGACCTTTACGAGTATATCGTCGTCCCCAAGTTCGGGAACCGGAAATTCTTTAACCTCAAAATGCTTTTTATCGGTAAGCATTGCAACGTGCGCTTTTTTCGGTATATCGCGCGGTGCGGAAGTTCCGCCGCCCATTTGACTTACTATTGACCTTACAATAGTTTCAATCTGAGAAGCTGAAATTTCCATAAGTATTCCTCCTTTTTAGATTTAATGCAAATTAACTTGTCATATTATGCGGAAACTGTCTGCCATTACGCAGCGGCGGCGCCTTGTAAAACTGCGCGCCGATGTGATTCCCTCACCTGTCGGTCCTGCGATAGTAAAGGTCGTGTGACCTTCACCGCCGAAGCCGATACCAGCATATGACGGTGCATTTTTTACAAATATCGTAGTTTCAACGGCGCGTGCAAAACGCGACAGGTTATCGATATTTTTAGAGTGCATATGCGCCGTATGGCGGTTGCCGTGTTCTGCTTTTACCGCAAGGCCAATCGCCTCGTCAATATTATCAACACGGACAATCGGCAAAATCGGCATCATAAGTTCGTTTTGAACAAACGGATGGTCAAAATCAGCCTCGCATACTATGCAGCGTATACTGTCATCAACCTCTATGCCTATTTTTCCGAGAAGAACGCGTGCGTCCCTGCCCACACATTCGCGGCTGACGGTTTTTTTAACAATGCCCGTTTTGGGATTCTTTTTATCAACAAGAACTATCTCCGCAAGTTCGCGTGCTTTGTCTGCCTCAATCATATACGCGCCGTTTTTCATCATACCGTCAATAAGTTCGTCGGCAATATTTCTGAAAGCGAAAACTTCCTTTTCGGCAATGCATGGCAGATTGTTGTCAAACGTGCAGCCGTCAATTATATCCTTTGCCGCCTTTTTTATGTCGGCGGTATCGTCAACAATAACGGGGGGATTCCCGGCGCCGGCGCCTATCGCTTTTTTACCCGAAGAAAGCACCGCTTTCACAACGCCCGGTCCGCCTGTGCAAACAAGCAGTTTGATAGCAGGATGTTTTTGTATTACCGCGGCGGTTTCCATTGTCGGTTTAACGACCGACGCAACCAGTACGCTCGGACCGGCTGCTGCGGCGCTTGCGCGGTTTACAAGGTCAACCGCATAGTTTGAAACGGCAATTGCGCCGGGGTGCGGATTAAACACCACGCCGTTGCCTGCGGCTATCATACCTATACTGTTGCATATAACGGTTTCGCTCGGGTTGGTGCTGGGTGTTATTGCACCCACAACGCCGAAGGGCGCCTGCTCGGTCAAGGTAAGACCGTGATCACCGGTTTGGGCTTCCGCCTTTATATCCTCCGTACCCGGCGTTTTATCGGCTACCAGAATATGCTTTGCGGTTTTATGGTCGGGTCTGCCCATATGGGTTTCGGCTACGCCGAGCGCACCCATAATATGCGCTTCGGCACGGGTGAGTTTCCTTATTTCGGATATTATTTTTTCGCGCTGTTCAACACTCATTGCGCTGACGGCTTTATATCCGTTCTGTGCTGCGTTTATTGCGTCATTAATATCCTCAAAAACACCCGTAAACGTCCTGCTGCCGTAATGGGTTGAATCCCAATCCTTTTCGGCAGTGCCGCCCATTTGCGCGACAACCGTTTTTACTATTTGTTCTATCTGCGCTTCAGTCCAATTAAGAGCCAAAGTAAAAACTCCCTTCCGAAGCCTTATTTACCGAGCTGAGCCAAAACGCGTTTGGTAATCTCCGATATCATATCGCCGGACGGTGCAGCGGCAGCGTGTGTTGAACAATTGCAGACAGCCTTATTAAGGTTGTCCTTGCAGCGGCAGTTCTCGGTTCCAAGGTTTTTGCACTTTTTGCATCCGGGATGACGGCCGGGAATGTTCATCTTTTTACGGAGTTCCATAAGCTTTTCAAGCTGTTCGCACGGGATTTCTTCAACGCCGCCGAGCTGACGCGCATACATTGCGATTCTTGCGTTAAACTCAACCTCTTCCATCATAAACAGAGCCTTTGTAAGGGTGTTGCCGACGGTAAGTGCACCGTGATTTTTAAGCAGAAACGCATCGTGCTGCTGGATGTACGGTTCGAGCGAATCGGGAATTTCTTCGGTTGAAGGCGTACCGTATTCGCAGGTAGGAACATCGCCTATAGTAAGAACCGCTTCGGGTAATATGTATTCATTCATCGGAACGCCCGCAACCGTAAATGCGGTAGCGATAGGAGGATGGGCGTGAACAACAGCCATAACATCGGGGCGCTCTCTGTAAACGCGAAGATGCATTTTAATTTCCGACGAAGGATTAAGTTTGCCGTCAAGTTTTTTGCCTGTTCCGTCAATTTTTATAATCATATCCGGCGTGAGCGAACCTTTTGACACGCCTGTAGGTGTGCAGTAAAACTCATTATCGTTTACCTTTACGGAAATATTACCGTCATTAGCGGCAACAAATCCCTTTGCATACACCTTATGACCGACTTCGCAGATCTCTTTTTTAATTTCGTATGGTGACTTTTGCATAATTTATGTATTCCTTTCTGTTAATATGTACGACTTTGGTCTGACGGTATGGGAAATACGGGGTGTATCTCCACCTTTTTCACCCATACAATCTTACTTTGGTATGATACCATACTTTTGTCCGTTTGTCTATATTCGGCGCAAAAAAAGCAATATTTGCACTTGTTTTTTCAAAAGTAATCATTTATAATCATAAATGAGCAAAATTTATTTAGTGAGGGTGACTGTTTATGCTTCCGCTTGAACGCCAAAACGAGATAATAGAGATACTTAACAAACGCAAAGCCGCGTCGGTTGAGGAACTGTGTAATGCGCTTTATTCAAGCGGTGCGACAATACGCAGGGATCTGGCGTTGCTTGAAAACGCGGGAATTATAAAGCGCACGCACGGCGGCGCCGTACTTATCGACAGCGGCAGCCGCGAATCGCCGCTGATGCTGCGCGAAAATGAGAACACACGCGCAAAGCGGCTGATTGCAGGCAGGGCGCTTAAACACATAAAAGACGGTCAAACAATTTTTATTGATTCAAGCAGCACCTGCTGCGCGCTTGCGGGTCAACTTGCGGTATTTTCGGGGCTTAGGGTAATTACGAACAGTTTAAAAACCGTCAATATCCTATCGGACATTGACGGTGTTACGGCATACTGCACAGGCGGTCGGTTGCGGGAACGTGCCTTCTCCTTTGTAGGCAGCCGGGCGGTACGGTTTATAAATGATTTTTATGCTGACAGTGCTTTTATATCCTGCCGCGGCGTTGACATTGAATCGGGCGTTACCGAATCAAGCGAGGAAGAGGCTGAAATTAAATCCGCATACCTAAAAAATTCGGACTCGGCGTTTTTGCTTTTTGACGGCAGCAAACTGGGTAAGCGGTATTTTTGCAAAATATGCGGCTTAGAAGATATAAATACACTTATAAGCAACGCACCCGTACCCGAAAAATATACGGGGCTTTCGGGTATACGGCACCGATAACCCGGTGCGGAACCTTTAGTGCCCTTTCTTTATTTTTGTGCGGACAAACATTTTTGAAAAATCTTTGAAGTTAAACGGGATAACGGGATAAAAATACCCTCGACCCGACAAGGTTTTGGAGGTCACCATAACTATGACTATAAGCAAGGTTCCGCCTATAAGCCCGTAAAGTCCGAACAGTTGGGTAAATATTAAAAGCAGCAGCCGCGAGAATTTCATTGCATAGCCCATTTCGTAACTCGGTTGGGAAAATGAAGCGATGGCAACAAACGACATATATATAATTGTTTCGGGCAAAAACCAACCCGCGTCTATTGCAAAATCCGAAAGCAGCAAACCTCCGATTATGCCGAACGAGCCGCTGAGCGCCGTGGGGGTATTCATTGAGGCAAGACGCAGCCCGTCAATTATAAATTCCAAAATCATAAACTGCCAAAACACCGTTATCGGTGTTTTTTTGTATATCATTATAAATTCAAGCCATTTCGGTATGATCTCCTGATTGTTTAACAGATAGAGCATAACCGGCGTTAAGAATACCGTTGAAAGCGAAACAGCCATACGCACCAATCTTATGAAAGTCGCTGTTATCGGCGCAAAATAATAGTCGTCAACCTCTTTTGTAAAATCGGAAAATGAAGTTGCAAACAGCATTACGGACGGGGAATTATCCATTACAAGCGCAATTCTCCCCTCTAAAATGCAGGCGCTGGCGTAATCGGGTCGCTCGGTAAATTTAATTTTCGGGAACGGGTTGAAATAATTGGTCGGCACAAGCGTTTCACTGAGCGCCTGCGATGTCATTGAAACATTATTGAGTTCAAGTTCACCGAGCCGTTTTTTCAGTTTGTTAACCACTTTACGGTCGGCAATTCCGTCCACATAACAAACGCAAAGGTCAACCTTTGAGGCATTCCCCACCCTTACATATTCCATTCGCAAACGCGGGTCTCTTATTCGGCGGCGTATCATAGCGGTATTAAATATAAGTGTTTCCACAAATCCGTCGCGCGAGCCGCGCAGCGACTTATCCTTTTCGGGTTCTTCTATCGAACGGACGGGATATTCCCTTGTATCAACAAGCAGCGCACCCTCTATTCCGTCAACTATCAGCACCGACTGACCCGAAAGGACAGCCGTTTCCATTTCCTCAACATTGTACTGAAAAGCAACCTCAATATAGGGCATATAGTGCTTTGAGAATTCCTCCATCGTTTTTATACCCTTGAGATCGGAAGGCTTGCGTTTAAGGAGAAATTCCATCATCTTTTCATAAACTTCGTCTTTTGTAAAGCCGTCCACGAAAAACAACGCTGCTTCGCGGTCGGCTATCATTATATCGCGACGTATAAGGTCAAAACTTTTATCCACCGCCAAATCACGCGATATTCTTTGTATAAGAGATTTTGCATCTGACATAATCAATCCTACTTTCAAAAAATACAATCTTTTTTCTGTCCTATATATCTTTTCCAAATAATATATATTTATGGGTGATAATTTTGAAAAAAAGGTTGTTTATTCAAAATGCCGTGATTTTAACGGTAACATCGCTTATATTGCGCGCCGCAGGAATATTGTTCAGGATATGGCTTGCCAAAAATATAGGCGAAGAAGGTATCGGACTTTATCAACTTGTATTTTCCGTTTACCTGCTTGCCGCAGCCTTTGCAAGCAGCGGCATATGCACTGCGGTTACAAGACTCGTTGCGGAAAGAGCGGCTTACGGCAGGGCTGCCGTAATGCGCGTTACAAGGCACGCAATATTTATGACGCTTGCGGTTGCGGGCGTGTCGTCCGCCGTTTTGTTTTTATTTGCAAAACCGATCGCAACAGGATTTTTGAATGACGCACGCTGCGAGTTATCTGTAAAAGTTTTGGCGGCAGCATTGCCGTTTTCGGGCATATCATCCTGCCTTCGCGGCTTTTTCATTGCGAAAAAAAAGACGGTTGAACCGTCCGTTTCACAAATATTTGAACAGTTTATACGCATAGGCGTAACTGCGGCGGCAGTATCACTGTTTCACAGCGGCGGTCTTGCGGTATGCACCGCCGCAGTATTTGCCGGCGACGCGGTTGCAGAAGCGGCGGCAACCTTTATGATATGGATAATGTACCGCGCCGAATGCAGAAAAACCGCCGCAGGGGGACAAACCGTAAAACTTAAAACCGGAAGAAAAATTCTTGAGATTGCACTCCCGATAACCGCAGGCAGATATGTTACAACAGGTCTTAAAACGATTGAAAATGTGATGGTGCCCACCCTGCTCGCCGTTTTCTACGGAAACAGCAAGACCGGGCTCGCGCTTTTCGGCGCTCTTAAAGGAATGGCAATACCGCTTATATTTTTCCCTTCATCACTTCTTATGGCGGTTTCCACAATGCTGATACCCGAAATATCCTGTGACGGCAAAGGTGCCGCAAAAAAGTGCGAAACCGTAATAACAATGACAATAGCTGCTTCTTTTCTTCTGGCAGGTTGCTTTTTTTCTGCCGGAAATGAACTTGGCAGCATTATATATTCAAGTCCGCAAACGGGTCATATAGTAAAAGTTCTCGCCCCTATAATACCGTTTATGTACCTTGAAAGCGTTTGTGACGGAATGTTAAAGGGATTTGACAAACAAAACTATGCCTTTAAATACAACGTTGCCGATTCCGTTATGCGTATAATAGCAATACGTCTTGTCGTTCCCCGTTTCGGAATGGCGGGATTTCTTGCGATAATGGCGGCAAGCAATGTTTTCACTTCATCTTTGTGCGTTTCAAAGGTCCTTTGCGAAGGCTGCATTAAACTGAGTCTTATGCGCGATATTGTCAGTCCGCTTGCATCTGCCCTGCTCGCTTTCTGGGCATCGGGCGCGGCGGCAAAGGCGCTGTCGGGTTACGGTATGACCGACCTGGCATTATGCATATTTAAAATAATTGTCTCCGTTATGACATTCGCAGTTGTATATGTTTGCACGCATCGCTCAGACAGCAGGAAAATAATTGCAGGAAAAATCTAATTTTTTTGTTTAAAGGCTTGAAAAACAAATATAATTGTGTTACCATTGCTTCGGTGTGTTGCAGATGTGAGTATTTACGGTATATCCGCAACGCACGGACGGCTGCAAAGCCGCCGCAAATTTTCCGTTTAGTGTGACAGGACTCGAACCTGTCACGCCTACGAAACAAAATTTTGCATAATACATTGCCTCAAAACTTGAAATACGACAGTATTCCTGCGTTTAGTCGGCTTCGTCTTATAACAAAATTTTCAGTTTCGGTAGGTTAAAAGTTTCTGCCGCCGAATTTTTTATTCGGCGAAGCGAGAAATTTGCAGCAAGGCCGGCGCCTTGCAAAAATGAACGCAAAGCCGCAATCTAAAAGGCGGCGAGCGAAACCGCGGCAGGTTAGAGTCCTGTCACACTAAGGAAGGTCGGGTAATAATGAATATTATTGTTGCGGGCTGCGGCAAAATAGGTCGCACTATTTTGCAAAATCTTGTATCGGAAGGGCACGACGTTCTTGCCATCGACACAGATAATTCGGTTGTAAGGGAAGTAACCGATATTTATGATGTTATGGGCGTATGCGGCAGTTGCACCGATTGCGACACATTGGAAGAAGCCGATATCGGCAAGGCAGAGCTTTTTATAGCTACCGCCGGTTCGGACGAAATGAATATGTTGAGTTGTTTTCTTGCAAAAAAGCTGGGCGCTAAGCACACCATTGCAAGAATACGCAAACCCGAATATAATGACCGGAGTTTGAGTTTTGTAAGGCAGCAGTTGGATCTTTCCATGTCTATAAACCCGGAGCTTCTGGCGGCGCAGGAACTTTTTAATGTTTTAAAATTACCGTCGGCTGTTAAGGTCGAAACCTTTTCGCGACGCAACTTTGAAATGATAGAAATGAATGTGAAGCCCGGCTCTCCGCTTGACGGAGTATCCCTGAGCGAGTTGCGTTCCAAACATACCTACAGTTTTTTAATCGCCGCCGTTAAACGCGGTGACGAAGTATATATTCCGGACGGTAATTTTGTAATCCGAGCAGGTGATAAAATCGGTATTACCGCCTCCCGTCAGGAAATAACCAAACTCCTCAAATCAATGAATGTTCTTCAAAAGCAGGCTAAGAATATAATGATTCTCGGCGGCAGCAGAACAGCGTTTTATCTTTCAAAAATGCTGACGGCAGGCGGCAGTTCGGTTAAAATAATCGAAAAAGACGCTAAACGGTGCGGATTTTTGAGCGAGGCTTTACCGAAAGCAACGCTTATACACGGTGACGGGGCGGAACAGGAAACCCTGCTTGAAGAAGGTCTTGACTCGGTTGAAGCGTTTGTTGCACTTACGGGAATGGATGAAGAAAATATGCTGATTTCGATATTTGCGTCATCCCATAATGTGCCCAAAGTTATCGCTAAGGTCAATCGCCCCGAACTTGCAAAAATGTCCTCTAAATTGGGGCTTGACTGCATAATATCACCTCGCGAAACAACAGCGGATATAATAGTTCAGTATGCAAGAGCGCTTAAAAATTCGCTTGGAAGCAGCGTTGAAACTCTGTACAAGCTTATGGACGGTAAGGCAGAAGCGCTTGAATTCAATGTCAGCAACGAATCGCGCCTTGTCAATATTCCGCTTAAAGACCTGTCTTTTAAACCGAACACACTTATTGCCGGAATAGTACGCGGCAGAAAAGCAATTATTCCGACAGGTGACGATGTTATCAAGCCGAATGACCGCGTTGTTGTAATAGCAGGCGACATCGGACTCCAAGACCTTTCGGATATAATTAAATAAGGGGGCATTAAAATGAACAGAAGAATGGTCCTCTTTACTGTCGGCAGAATAATGATATTCGAAGCGGCGCTGTTACTGTTGCCTACAGCCGTGGCTGCCATATACGGGGAAGCGTGCATAACCTCATTTTTATGGACCGTCGCTGCGGCTCTTTTGCTTGGGCTGCTGCTTACTGTATTGGCAAGACCGGGCAGCCGCGTAATATTTGCAAAAGATGGGTTTATAACCGTTGCTCTTGCCTGGATACTGCTTTCGTCTATAGGGGCGCTGCCGTTTTATTTAAGCGGTGAAATCCCCTCATATGCAGATGCTTTTTTTGAAACAGTAAGCGGATTTACCACCACGGGTTCTTCAATTGTTCGGGATGTAAGTGCGTTAAGCCGCAGTATATTGTTTTGGCGCAGTTTCACCCACTGGGTCGGCGGAATGGGTATACTCGTTTTTGTAACTGCAATTATCCCCACCCTGTCAGACAGGTCTATGCATATGCTGAGGGCTGAGATGCCGGGGCCGATTATCGGAAAACTGGTTCCGCGCGCGAAAAAAACCGCTAAAATTCTTTACCTGATTTATATTGTTATGACGGCGATCGAAATAATTATGCTGTGCTGCGGCGGTATGCCGTTATTTGACAGTCTTTTGCACTCTTTCGGCACAGCGGGTACGGGCGGCTTTGGCATAAAGCCGACAAGCGTTACCGAATACAGTGCCTATTCGCAATGGGTAATAACAATATTTATGCTGCTTTTCGGTATAAATTTCAACCTTTATTACCTGGCGCTTATAAAGCATTTCAGAAATATTTTAAAAAGCGGTGAACTATGGTGCTATTTAGGCATTGTCGGTACATCAACAGCGCTTATTCTTATAAATATAATGCCGATTTATAATAATTTCAGTAAAGCGTTAAGGCTTTCGGCATTCCAGGTATCGTCAATAATCACAACTACCGGTTACGCAACCTGCGATTTTGACAAGTGGCCTTTATTCTCAAAAACCGTACTTTTGTTACTGATGTTTATAGGAGGATGCGCAGGTTCCACCGCCGGCGGCATAAAAGTTTCGCGTTTCCTTATACTTATTAAGAACATACGGCGCGATCTTAAACGAATGCTGCACCCACGCTCATTCGGAACGGTTATGTTTGAGGGGAAAAAATTAGGTGAAGATACCATAAACAGCGTCAGCACATATCTGGCGGTGTACGCTTTTCTCCTGTTCGGTGTATTTTTCCTGCTCTCGCTTGATTCGGGATTTAACATAGAAACAAACTTTTCAGCCGCGGTTTCCTGCTTTAACAATGTAGGTCCTGCGTTTGATATTGCAGGTCCGTTTTCAAGTTTTGCGGATTATTCCGTTTTTTCAAAAATAGTTTTATCTATAGCAATGCTGCTGGGCAGACTTGAAATATATCCGATATTACTTTTGACATTCCCGTCAACGTGGGCTAAAAAATAAAACAGTTAAAAAATCACACCGCACCGAACATAAAATTCGGTGCGGTGTTTGTTTTAATTTAATTAAGTAATAATCAGTTCCATCTGCCTATTGCCGTTCTCAATTTCATTTAAGGCAAAATTGATTATGCAAAGACCTTTCTGCGCGGCGTATTCAACCGTACTTGCCGTACCGCCTTTGGCGCCGTCGTAATATGTAAGGAGGATATCCGAATTATCCACCATATAATGGTTGCGTTTATGGTAAGACCACTTCTCATATTGCATAGCGGCATACCGCACTTCATCCGCGACCGCCACAACGGAATTAAACCTTGTCTGCCATTCTTGACTCCAGCCCTTTTCCTGCCCCGGAAATGCAAGCGCCATAATGAGTTTAACCTCAAAACGGTCTTTAACAGATGCAACAAGTTCTGCGGCAAGAATATCAAACCCACGGGCGCCGCCGCAGTAAAATGTGTCCGTCCCGTCGTTTATGAGTTTTGAAATTCGGCATAAAAGTTTGTTTTCAAATTCCCTGTATTTCGGGTCATTCCGGTCAAATTTAAACGGGAATTTTTCGGGTCTGTAACCCGTAAAGCAACAGGATCGGCTTTTCATATATTTGCAATTCCTCTTTTCGGTTTTAAAAGGCGGATCAGTCCGCAACTATTTCAATTATTCGGCGCGACAGGTTTTTAACACCGTCACCCTCAACAGTTACATCGGCAAAGCCTTCATAAAGTTTTTTCCGCTCGGCCCATATGTGCATAAGTCCGCGTTGCTGCGAAAGCGGCCGTCCGTTTTTAGGAAGCAGAGCTATATCCCTCTTGATAAAAACAATTGTTCCGTTCATACAAAGCGGTTCGCGGTTTTGTTCACGCGTCACAGTGCCGCCGCCCGTTGCTATAATCACCCCTGATTTTTTTGCAACTTCAGATATTATTTGGCTTTCAAGCCGCCTGAATGATTCTTCGCCGCTTGTTTCAAATATTTCGGGTATGGTCATACCCGATCTCTGTTCAATAAGACGGTCGGTATCTACAAACTCTTTTTTAAGTTTGTGCGCTATCTCTTTGCCGATACTTGTTTTTCCGCAGCCGGGCATACCTATAAGCACTATGTTGCCCGATAAGAGCCGTAAACGTTTTTCTGCGGTTTCAATAAGGTCGGGTGACAGCTGTTTGTTCAAAAACAGTTCCGCAGACCGAAACCCCTGTGCAGCCAGCATCGGCAGACCGTCGGCATACGGTACGCCGAGCCGTTTCGCTTCCAGCAACAGGCGTGTTCTGAGCGGATTGTAGATTATATCAATTACGCCCGAAAGTTTTTTAAAAACCCCAAGGTTCAGCGGCACATCATCGGTTTTTGGGTACATACCTACGGGAGTCGTATTGACAATAACATCCGCGTCCGAATGGATATCTATATTTTCATAATTATCCTTTCCCGAACGGGATATAACGGTAACGCAAGCACTGTTGCTGATAAGCACATTCCGGACAGTGACCGACGCGCCGCCCGAACCCAGAACAAGAACCTTTTTGCCGCCTACCGCTATACCGCTTTTTTTAAGAAGATACTCAAAACCGTAATAATCGCTGTTATATCCGTAAAGTTTGCCGCCGCGGTTTATAACTGTGTTGACAGCGCCTGCCGCCTTCGCGGTATCCGACACAACATCACAGCGGCCGTATGCAGTCTTCTTATACGGTATGGTTACATTTATTCCCGAAAAATCGCGTTTTTTAAAAAATTCATCAACCTGTTCGGCAGGCAATTCTATCAGACCGTAATTGTATTTACCGTAATATCCGTGAAGTTGCGGCGAAAGGCTGTGTGACAATTTTTCGCCCAACAAGCCGTACTTTTTTGAACTTGCCGTCATTTTATATCACCAGTTCAGAATAACTTCCGAGGTATTTGAATTCGTCGCAAATGCCGTCGAGCTCGCTAATGAGTTTTACAAACTCATCCGAATATACCGAAGTCCTCAGGTCAAAATAGAACATAAATTCAAAATCGGTATCCGGCAAAGGGCGGCTTTCAAGTTTAATAAGATCAATACCCAATGCGTAAAAACGGGAAAGCACCTTATAAAGCGAACCGGGTCTGTGGGGAATAACGAGCATAAGACTTGTACGGTCAGCACCCGGATAAATTTCAAGATTTTTGGAAATGCAGATAAATCTTGTGTGATTATTTCCCTCGTCCTGAATGTTTTTCTTTAAGCATTCAAGTCCGTACAGCGCGGCACAGTCGCTTGACGCTATTGCGGCAACATCGTCGCGGTCGCTCTCTGCAACCGCTTTTGCGGCGGATGCGGTATTTTCGCAGGCGGTTACTTTAATTCCTTTAAGACCCGAAAGGAAGTTTTCGCACTGCCCTATTGCCTGCTCGTGCGAATATATTTCTTTTATATCTTCAAATTTTGTTCCTTTTTTAACAAGCAGCGCGTGGTCAATTTTTATCCTGACGCTTCTGACAATGTTAAAATTGTTTGTTATCATCAGATCGTAAACTTTTTTAACCGAGCCTGCCGTGCTGTTTTCAATCGGGATAACACCGTAACGGCAAAGCCCGCTGTTTACGGCTGCAAAAATTCCCTCAAAACTTGAAACGTACATAATTGACGGAGATTTAAACATTGCTTCGCACGCTTTTTGGGAATTTGCACCCTCAACACCCTGGCAGGCGACCGCAGCCGCAGGCGGGAAAAGTTTTTGCGTGTTTTCGATAGCATTGTTTATTTCATCCGAAAGCGGAGTGGTTTTACCGAGCAAACGCGTCTGGTACGAGCGGCTTAATTCAAATATGAGCGAATACAGCACGCGCATATATTCAGCCGTTTCCGGGCGCGATTTTTCGGCAATATCGCAAAGTTTTTGCCGCTCGCGTTCGGGCACTAAAACGGGCAGACCCCTTTCGCCTTTGTATTTGGCGATTTCAGCCGATACGTCCATACGCTGTTCAATCAGTTTGATAATACCGTCGTCAATCGTATCGATCTCTTTTCTCAGTTCATCAATTCCCATTGTTATTACCTCCGTTTTTCATTTTCAAGCAATTCGTCATATATTACTATCGCAGCCGCCGATTCAATTACCGGCAGAGCTCGAAAAACTATGCAGGGGTCGTGCCGACCTTTTACGCTTATTTCGTCATCACACCGCTTTTCCGTATTGACAGTTTTTTGTGTCTTGGCAATTGACGGTGTGGGCTTGAGCGCAGTACGGAAAACTATCGGCATACCGCTTGAAATACCGCCGAGTATTCCGCCGTGGTTATTTGTCCGAGTTTTAACCGTATCGCCGTCAAAATAAAATTCATCGTTATTTTGGCTGCCTCGCATTTCGGCGGCACGGAAGCCTGCGCCGAACTCCACGCCGCGAACGGCGGGTATACCGAACACCAGATGAGCTATTCGGCTTTCAAGCGAATCGAGCATAGGTGACCCGATACCTGCCGGCACGCCGTTTATAACACATTCCGCAACACCGCCGACCGAATCGCCCTCTGCTTTCGCTTTTGCAACTTCTGCAAGCATTTCCTCGGTGCTGCCGTCACAAGAACCTATAGACTTTACGCTCGTTTTAACTGTTATGCCTTTTTTCTCTAAAATCTGCAACACAATTCCGCCCAATATGCATATCGGCGCGGTAAGGCGGCCCGAAAAATGTCCGCCGCCTGCTGCATCCTCGTATCCTTTATATTTTATATGCGCCGTAAAATCGGCGTGACCGGGACGCGGCAAATTCCGCAGTTCGTCATAGTCGTGAGAACGGCAATCGGTATTTCTTATAACCGCGCACAACGGCGCACCGCAGGTAACATTTCCTTTAACGCCCGAAAGAAATTCGGGTGCGTCCGCTTCATTTCGAGCGGTCGATACCGCTGTTCCGCCGGGTCTGCGCCTGTCCATAAACTTTTGCAGGCGTTCAAAATCTATGTTTATGCCTGCCGGCAATCCGTCAACCGTTATGCCGATTGCAGGCGAATGGGATTGCCCCCAAACGGTAAATTTTATATTATTGCCGAAACTTGAACCCACTTTATAGTCATTCCTTTCCGCTGTGCCGTGTTTTTTTATTGCTTCATAGTCGGGTTGTTTAATCCTTCGTAAAAGTTACCTCTGCGCCGACAGTTCGCAGCACTTCAAAAAAATTCGGATATGATTTTGCCACCGCTTCCGCTGTAGAAACGGTTACGGGCAATCTGCAAACCGCTGCCGCTACCGCCGCCGTCATAACCATACGGTGGTCGCCGCAGCCGTTCGCTTTGCCGCCGTTAAGCCCCGATTCGCTGCCGTTTATTACAAACCCGTCATCCTTTATTTTAATATCGGCGCCCAGAGCCGACAAAAGCTCGGCGGTTGCCGACAATCTGTCACACTCTTTAAGCCTTAGTCTTCCCGCATTTTTAATAACGGTCTCCCCCGCCAAAACCGACGCCGCAAGCGCTGTTACAGGTATTATATCCGGTATATTTTCGGCATTTACGGACACGGGTTTACGGGTGAAAATACCTTTTTTAACAGTTACGCTGTCCCCTTTTATATCCACCTTTGCGCCTAACTGCCTGAGTATATTTATTATCTCACGGTCGCCCTGTAAAGACTCGGCATTTAAGCCGCAGACCGTTATTCCGCTTTCGGAAAACGCGCCTGCAACAAGAAAAAACGCCGCGTTTGACCAGTCCCCCTCAACAGTTATCTTCTTTGGCGAAACATACCTATTCTGAGCCGGCAGGGTAAATACGCTGTCCTTAAATGAACATTTTACACCGAAACTTTTTAATGTGTCAACCGTCATATTAACATATCCCACGGATTGCGATGAGCCGACAAGTCTCAAACTGCCGCCTGAAAGCGGCAAAGCAAACAACATTCCGCTTATAAACTGTGATGATATGTCGGCGGGCAGGCAAAATTCGCCCGATTTAAGTTTTCCGCTTATCTGCCACTTTTCCCTTTCGGGGCGCTTTACCGTAACGCCGTTTTGCCTTAAAAGGTCAACTATCGGGTCCATCGGTCTGTCGGGCAGCCTGCCCGACATTTTAAAAACCGTATTTATCCCCAAAGCCGCCGCAACGGGCATTAAAAACCTTAGCGTTGAGCCGCTTTCCCCACAGTCGGCGCACGCCGAAACGGGAATGTTCTTTATGGGTGAAACAAAGAATGTTCCGTCTTTATAGTTTATATCCGCACCGAAAGCCGAGAGCGAACGCGCGGTTGCGGTAATATCGTCCGAAACGGAAGGACAATATACAGCGCACTCCCCGTCCGAAAGGGCGGCGGCAATAAGCGCCCGATGGGCGGCGGACTTTGAGGGCGGAACAGTCACACTGCCGCCGATTGCGGCAGGTTTGATTTGGGCTAACATAATCCGTCCTCCGTGAATTTTTTAACCTGTTCCAATCCCGTTTTTTGTGATATGCACATTCCGATTTGTTTCGGAATTATGAAATTGATATAATCGCCAGAACGCTTTTTATCAGAAAGCATTATACCGAAAAGTTCCTCCGCCGAATATTCACATTCGGTCGGTAAATCGAACTTTTTAAGCAGGTCTGTAATTTCTTCGGCGGTCTGCTGCGTGCAGATGCCGTTTTTTGCTGCGGCTCTTGCCACCGTCGCCGTACCTATTGCCACGGCGCTGCCATGCGGCACGGTATAGCCGCTTAAACGCTCAACCGCGTGGCCTACCGTATGACCGAGATTTAAAAATTGGCGCACGCCTTTATCAAATTCGTCGGCAGCAACAAAGTCGCGCTTAATTTCAACCGAACGGGTTATTACATATTCGGTATCAAAATCTCTGCCGTGTTTTTGCAGATGGTCAAACAGTTCCCTGTCGCTTAACACGCCGTATTTTATAACCTCTGCACAACCGTCTCCGAATACATCACCCGGCAATGTATCAAGCGCGGAATAATCGCATAATACAGCAAGCGGCTGATAAAATGTGCCTGCAAGGTTTTTGCCTGCCGCCAGATCTATTGCCGTTTTACCGCCTACCGAGGAATCAACAGCCGCCAGCAGTGTGGTCGGTAACGCCAAAACCCCCACGCCGCGCAGGTAAAGCGAAGCGGCAAGTCCTGTTAAGTCACCTGCCACGCCGCCGCCGAGCGCTATGAAAATATCGCTGCGCGTTAAGTGATTTTCTGCGGCAAATTCCAATATTTCAATTAATATTTTGCTGTTTTTCGATTTTTCTCCGTTTGGAAAAACAAATTTCAAAACCTTTATACCCACGTCACAGAGTGATTTTTCAACCCGTGCCGCATACAGCGGCTCTACCCTGTCGTCGGTTACTATCAAAGCGGTTTCGGCTTTTGAAAGCCGCTTTGCATATGTTCCCGTTTCACTCAGTAAACCTTTTGATATAACAACCTCATATTCCGATGATGCGCTTATCTTTACGGTTTTCATCTTCCGTCAACCTCCTCCTTACAGCGGCGACCTTGGTCAAGCAGGTCTGTAAGCCGTTTCTTATCGTTCTCTTCAATAGCCGATTTATACTCCGAAAGCGAGCCTATTATACTATCCAGTTCAAACAACACATTATCACGATTTTCAAGAAACAGCTGCGCCCACATTTCGGGGTTAAGCCATGCTACCCTTGTAAGGTCCTTGTAACTTCCGGCGGAAAACCCTTTGTGCGCGGCAGCGGTAGGGCTTTTAATATATGCGTTTGAAACGATGTGTGCAAGTTGGGAGGTGAAGGCTATTATTTTATCGTGTTCTTCGGCTGTTGAAACGGTAATGCTGCCGAAAAGCGCCGGCTGTAACGCGGTTTTGACCCTGTCAAGCAAGGCAATATCATCATATCTCGGCGGAACGATAACCATAGGCGCACCCGAAAACATATTTGAACGGGAATACTTAAAGCCCGAATTATGCGTACCCGCCATAGGGTGACCGCCCAAATATGTAAAGCCGTATTTTTTCGCTACGGGGAAGAGTTCGGCGCAGACGGTTCTTTTCGTTCCGCAACAGTCTATTACCAAAGCATTTTTGCTGATATGCGGCGCATTGCGGCGCACATAATCAATTGCCGCCTGAGGGTACACCGCAACCAATATAAGGTCACATTCACCTATGTTTTTTTCGGTTAAAATATCGTCAACAACGCCCGAAAGCATAGCAAACTCGGTTATTTTTACATCGGTATCAAAGGCAAGCACGCGGTTCTGCGCCTTTTTGTATGCGCGCGCCAGTGAGCCGCCTATAAGCCCTAACCCTACAACGCCTACAGTCATTTTGCAACAACCTTTCTTATCTTGTTTACATCGTGGGCAACCTTGTCAAACTGTTCGGGTGTAAGTGACTGTGCGCCGTCGCAGAGCGCGTGTATCGGGTCGTTGTGAACCTCGATCATCAGTCCGTCCGCACCGCAGGCAGCGGCGGCAAGCGCCATCGGGTGGACAAGCCTTGACATACCCGTCGCGTGACTTGGGTCTACTATTACGGGCAGGTGGGTCAATTCGTGCAATACGGGCACTGCCGAAAGGTCAAGCGTATTGCGCGTATAGCTTTCAAATGTACGGACGCCGCGCTCGCAAAGTATAATGTTCTGATTTCCGCCTGCCATAATGTACTCGGCGCTCATTAAAAATTCCTTTATTGTGTTGGCAAGTCCGCGTTTAAGCAATATCGGTTTATTGATTTTACCGAGTTCCTTTAAAAGTTCAAAGTTCTGCATATTCCGCGCGCCGACCTGGATAAGGTCGACATTTTCAAAAAGCGGAAGATGATTTGCATTCATTATCTCGGTAACTATCGGCATACCCGTGGCTTGCTTTGCCTCAACAAGCAACTCAATACCGTCGGCTTTAAGCCCCTGGAAATCGTAGGGGGATGTACGGGGTTTGAAAGCGCCGCCGCGCAGAAGTTTTGCGCCGGAAGCCTTTACCGCCTTTGCAACGTCTATTATCTGTTCTTCCGATTCAACAGAGCAGGGACCCGCTATCATCGCAAAATTTCCGCCGCCAATCTTAACTCCGCTGACGTCTATAATGCTGTCATCTGGGTGGAACTTGCGGTTGCACTGTTTGAACGGCTCGGATATGCGTTTAACCGAATCGACTATATCAAGGCTCTGCAAAAGGTCGGTATCAATTTTGCTTGTATCACCTACAAGACCTAAAACGGTATAATCGTGCCCTTCGGAAATATGAACTTCAAGGTTCTGCGAACGGAGCCAATCAATAAGATGCTCACGTTGTTCGGATGTTACGGTGTTTTTCAATACTGCGATCATTTGCGAACACTCCTCACACAAAAATAAAATACCGCACCGGATTAATGTGATCCGGTGCGGTTAAAAACAATAACTGTTAAGTATGAAATCCCAGGTTACTTAACGCTTGCAGCACGAATCACTATTACTATAGTTGCTAAAGTAATAGTAAAAAAAGTATTCGTTTGCAAACATTTTGCAGTTATTCATACTAAATCAATTCCTTTTCGGTCTATAATGTGAATTTTAGCACCGTTTCGGCGATTTGTCAACAGTTAATTTTCATTTTTTCCGCAGCAACGCTTATATTTTAATCCGCTGCCGCAGGGACAGGGGGCATTTTTGCTTACTTTGCCCTTTCCCCTTACGGTTCTGTCGCCTTCTCCGGTGCCGGTTTCCTCGGCAACCTTTTCACGTTTTATTTCTTCGTTTTTGCGTACTCTTACGCTCATAACCTGGCGCGCGGTTTCCTCGCGTATCTCCTCGGTCATTGCGTTAAATCTGTCGCATCCTTGGTTCTTGTATTCAACAACAGGGTCGTGTTGACCGTAAGCCACAAGGCCGATTCCCTTACGCAGTTCATCCATTGCGTCAATATGTTCCATCCAATGGGTATCAACGCTTCGCAGAAGCACATACCGCTCAATTTCACGCATCAGCGGATCGCCGAATTCCTCCTCGCGTTTTGCATACAATTCGTCAACCCTGTCTTTAATAAACTGATTTATATCGTTGACCGATATTTTATGCATTTCTTCTTCGCTGTATTTAAGGTCGTCGTCCGTAAGCACCCAACCTTTAAAGTATTGGCGCAGCCCTTCAAGATTCCAGCCGCCGTGGCTTTCCTCGTGCAGGTATCTGCCGCACGCTTCGTCAACGCAATCGTATATCATTTTCATTATCGACTGTTTGATATCCTTACCGTCCAGCACTTCATTACGCTGACCGTAGATAAGTTCGCGCTGATTATTCATAACATCGTCATATTCAAGCACGTTTTTACGAATCTCAAAGTTGCGGCTCTCAACCTTGCGCTGAGCGTTTTCAATAGCGCGTGAAAGCATACCGACCTCAAGCGGAGTATTCTCGTCCACTTTTAAGGTTTCCATCATTGAATATATCCTCTCGCCGCCGAAAAGACGCATAAGGTCGTCTTCAAGCGAGATATAAAACTTGGTTTCGCCGGGGTCGCCCTGACGTCCCGCACGGCCGCGCAACTGGTTATCTATACGGCGTGACTCGTGGCGCTCTGTACCTATGATATATAAGCCGCCTGCCTCGCGGACCTTTTCCGCTTCGGGCGCTATCTGCGCTTTGTACTTTTCACTGAATTCGGCGAATTCGCGGCGTGCTTTTAAAATATCCGCGTCATCCGTATCCGAAAATCCTGTCGCTTCGCTGATAAGTTCTTCGGTGTATCCCTTTTTACGCAGTTCCGATTTTGCAAGATACTCCGCATTACCGCCGAGCATAATATCGGTTCCGCGCCCTGCCATATTGGTGGCTATGGTCACGGCGCCGAACTTACCTGCCTGTGCGATTATCTCCGCTTCTTTCTCGTGGAATTTAGCATTAAGCACGTTATGCTTTATCCCGCGTTTTTTAAGCATTGAACTCAAATGTTCGCTTATTTCGATAGTAACCGTACCTACAAGTATCGGCTGACCCGTTGCGTGGCGCTGTTCGATATCGTCTACAACCGCCGCAAATTTCGCGCGTGCGGTTTTATAAACAACGTCTGTATCATCTTTACGGATAAGCGGTTTATTGGTGGGTATCTCGATAACATCAAGTTTATATATCTCGCGGAACTCCTGTTCCTCGGTCATTGCGGTACCTGTCATACCCGAAAGTTTATCGTACAGGCGGAAGAAATTCTGAAATGTTATTGTTGCAAGGGTCTTGGACTCGTGCGCGACCTTAACACCCTCTTTTGCTTCAATTGCCTGGTGCAAGCCCTCGTTATATCTTCTTCCTATCATAAGACGGCCCGTAAATTCGTCAACAATAACAACTTCGCCGTCTTTTACAACATAATCAACATCGCGTTTCATAATACCGTAAGCCTTTATCGCCTGTTGGATATGATGCATTATTTCAAGGTTTTCGGGGTCGTTGATATTATCTATCCCGAAATATTCCTGCACCTTTTCAACGCCGCTGGGAGTAAGGGTACAGGTTTTTGCCTTTTCGTCAACAACGTAATCGCCGTCAAAATCCTGCTGTTCATCGGTGAGTTTTTTATCCACTTCGATAACAACCGATTTTTTAAGCCTTTTTGCAATTCTGTCGGCACGTTCGTACAAATCTGTAGATTTTTCACCGCGACCCGAAATAATAAGCGGAGTCCTTGCTTCATCAATAAGTATAGAGTCAACCTCATCGACTATTGCAAAACTGTGTCCCCTTTGGACGCGGCCCGACGCTTCAACCACCATATTGTCCCTAAGGTAGTCAAATCCCAATTCGTTGTTGGTGCAATAGGTTACATCGGCGTTGTACGCCTCTCGCTTTTCTTCGGGCTGCATACCCGGAACAACAAGCCCTACGGTAAGTCCCATAAAGCGGTACACTTTACCCATCCACTCACTGTCGCGGCGTGCAAGATAATCGTTGACGGTTACAATATGAACGCCCTTGCCTGCAAGCGCGTTGAGGTAAGCGGGCAAGGTTGCAACCAAGGTTTTACCCTCACCTGTTTTCATTTCGGCTATCCTGCCCTGATGCAGAACTATACCGCCGAGTATCTGAACGGGAAAATGTTTCATCCCGAGGACTCTCCAAGCCGCCTCGCGGCAGGCTGCAAACGCTTCGGGCAAAATATCGTCAAGCGTTTCGCCGTTTGTAAGACGGTCTTTAAATTCCTGTGTTTTCGCCTTAAGTTCTTCGTCCGAAAGCGCAGTGTATTCATCTTCTAACTTTAAAACTTTTTCCTGTATCGGATATATCCTTTTTAATTCTTTTTCGCTGTAATTACCGAAAATTTTATTTAAAAAACTCATAAAGCAAACTCCTTATTATTCCGTAACCTTATCGGTCACCCATCCCTTAAACAGCAGGAAAGCCGCAATAATAAGACTTATTATGCAGCAGAGTGCCGATATTATAACAGTGCAGAGCACAAACGACGCGTATTCATTGTTAAGCAAACCGAGCATCGACCTTCCGCCCGAGAACAGTATTGCAGACAGCGGCATTATGCCGAGCATAAAGGCGCAAAGCATACCGGTAAGTCTTGCAGAACGGCGGTTAAACAATGCCGTAAGCAATGCACGGAAACGCAGGAAACCGTTACCTTTTACCGCAACCGCATTATCACGCGTCAACAATTCGCTGAGTGATGATGTAAAGAAAATATTTATAACAACAGCAGCAACTATTACGGCAGCGCTGAAAGGCGCGTCTGTGTAATATTCGCTTGAAATAAGTTGCTCTGCGTTGAATATTGTTAAATCGAACCTGTCAGACAATCCCACAGCATAGGTGAGCGCGGCGGCAAGTCCGCCGGTAATCGCGGCGCATACCGCGGTGAACACAGCGTCATAAACCGCTTTGCCGATGTTACGCGGCGCAATAAAGTTTTGCGAAATTATCAGAACCGCGGTACAAAAAACTATATTCACCGTTACAGCACTGCCCCTTGTAAATGAAAGGACCAGCATAAAAGCAACGGAAAACAGAGCGAAAAGCATCTTAGCGGCTGCGACAACACCCTTTAAATTAGAAATAAGTATTATAAGCAAAAGCAAAGATATTGCAAGGACTATGAGCATATCGGTCTTAACATAATCAACAAACATAGCGTCATACAGTTCGTTGTTATCGTTCATACGAACCAGAACTTTGTCGTCCTTTTCAATCTTTTTTACTTCGCTTTTGCCCGTATATGTAAACTCCTGAATGATACGTTTATCTTTTTTACCGTCAATTTCAGCCTTTGCCTTAACGGTAACCAACTTCATTTTATTTTGCCCGATTTCGGAAACGTCAGAAGATTCGATGCCGGTAATATCGGCTATGGCATATAAATCTTTTTTGCCCGTGTCGGAAACCGATATCTTAGTACCTATTACCAGCAAAAGTATAACGGTAACGACCGCAGCAGCAGAGCAATAACGGCTTTTCATCATAATTTAAAAACTCCTTTTTACAAAAGGGACGTCCGACCCCGTTTAAAAACGGCAAAACGCACGCAAAGCGGCAGCAGAGCGAACGGATGATTTTTATACATTTTATTTTATAATTTTACCACCGGCGGCAGCCAATGTCAATTAAAATAACACGCTTAACCGCAAAACCGCATAAATTTACAGTTTGTTCACCTACGCGAACAAACTGTAAAGATGTTTTATGTCGTTTTCTGTTGTTTCCTCAATGTTTTCAAACTTAAATTCAATACCCGCAGCGCGGTATTTTTCCATACAAAGTTTTTTAAACGGCAGCAATTCCGTTTTTTCTGCGCAACTGTATTTGCAAACGATTTTTTTAAGTTCCTCAATGTCGGTTACATCGTCATTGACGCCCTTGATAATAACCTGCCGTACCGTTGTCTTTATACCGTTTTTTTGCAGCAGTGCCAAAAATTCAAGCGGTGCATTGATGCCGCACCCGACATATTTACGGTATCGCTCATCATCCGTATATTTTATATCAAGCAGGCAATAATCGGTAAACCGAAGCAACTCCGAAATCTCGCCGTTTATAATGCAGCCCGAAGTATCAAGGCAGGTGTTTATTCCGCTTTCCCTGCATTTTTTAAAAAGCGCGGTAACAAATTGCGGCTGCATAAGCGGTTCACCGCCCGAAACGGTAACACCGCCGTTTTCCCCGAAATACTCGCGGTAACGCAGAACCTTAGCAAAAATTTCATCTGCGGAATATTCGGTGCCGCCGCCCGTTTCCCAAGTTTCGGGATTATGGCAGCAAGCGCATCTTAAAGGGCAGCCCTGCATAAAAACCGCAAAACGCACACCCGGTCCGTCAAGTGCCGCAAAGCTCTGAAACGAATTTATCCTGCCCGTAATTCCGCTTTTCATCACATTTCACCGTGGAACGTGCGGCTTATGACTTCGCGCTGCTGTTCACGCGAAAGTTTATGGAAGTTGACCGCATAACCCGACACCCTTATTGTAAGATTCGGGTAGGCATTGGGGTCGTTATAGGCCTTCATAAGCGTTTCGCGGTCAATAACATTAACATTGATGTGGTGTCCCTTTTTGGCAAAGTAACCGTCAAGTACCGAAGTAAGGTTGTCAATGCGTTCCCCGCGTGTTTTTCCAAGCGTCTGCGGAATAACCGAAAAGGTGTTTGAAATACCGTCGCGGCAGTCGTCGTATGACAGTTTTGCAACCGAATTAAGCGCTGCCAAAGCGCCGTTTTCTTCCCTGCCGTTCATCGGATTTGCACCCGGTGCAAACGGCGCTTTATCGGGTCTGCCGTCAGGGGTTGCGCCCGTATATTTGCCGTACATAACATTTGAGGTTATGGTAAGCACCGATAAGGTGTGTTCCGCTTCTCGGTACGCAGGGGTTTTGCGCAGTTCGGTTATCATACAGTGCAGAATATCCTGTGCAATGCCGTCAACACGGTCATCATCATTGCCGAATTTCGGAAATTCGCCCGTGATGTTAAAGTCGGTTATGATTCCGTTTTTATCCCTTACGGGACAAACTTTTGCATATTTTAACGCACTGAACGAATCGGCTGTGACCGATAATCCCGCAACGCCGAAAGCCATAAAACGGTGAACGACCGTATCGTGCAGTGCCATTTGAGAAGCTTCGTAAGAATATTTATCGTGCATAAAATGGATAACGTTCATTGTATTTACATAAAGTCTTGCCGCCCATTCAAGATAGATCTTAAAGCGGCGTAAAACTTCGCCGTAATCTAAAATTTCACCGTCCGCCGGCGGCATTTGCGGCCCGATATTCACGCCGCTTTGTGCGTCATAGCCGCCGTTGATTGCCAAAAGCAAAAGTTTGGGCAAATTGCAGCGCGCGCCGAAAAGTTGCATTTGTTTACCGATTTTCATAGCCGAAACACAGCAGGCTATAGCGTAATCATCACCATATATCGGGCGCATCAAATCATCGTTTTCATACTGTATTGAATCCGTATCGCAGGAAACTGCGGCACAGAATTTTTTAAACGGCAGCGGCAGCCCCGCCGACCACAGCACCGTAAGATTAGGCTCAGCCGACGGCCCTAAGGTATAAAGCGTATTTAAAATACGGTAACTGCTTTTGGTGACAAGCGTTCTGCCGTCCTCCCCCATTCCGCCTACGCTTTCGGTTATCCACATAGGGTCGCCGCCGAAAAGTTCGTTGTATTCCGGCGTCCTAAGTTGCCTTGCAAGCCGAAGTTTAAGCACAAAATCGTCCGTTATCTCCTGCGCCTGCGTTTCGTCCAACAAGCCTTTTTTAATATCGCGCTCAAAGTATATATCCAAAAATGTGCTGACCCTGCCAAGCGACATTGCCGCGCCGTTTTGTTCCTTAATTGCGGCAAGATATGCAAAATAGGTCCACTGCACCGCCTGCTTTGCGTTTTCAGCCGGCAGGCTTATATCATATCCGTAACTTTCCGCCATTTTCTTAATATCATCCAGCGCTTTTATCTGTTTGTCCAGTTCCTCGTCACATAGGATATTATCGGCAGTCATATCCGCCGCCCAGACCGTCCTGCGGTCTTTTATTTTTTCTTCTTTAAGTCTGTCAATTCCGTAAAGGGCAACTCTGCGGTAATCACCTATTATCCTGCCCCTGCCGTAAGCGTCCGGTAAACCGGTCAGTATGTGACAGTGTCTTGCTCGGCGCATTTCATCGGTGTACGCCCTGAAAACACCGTCGTTATGCGTGGTGCGATACTTAAACTCCTGTTCGATTTTATCGCTTAAGCGGTAACCGTACGCCTCGCACGCCTGCCGCGCCATACGCATACCGCCGAACGGATTGACCCCGCGTTTAAGCGGTTCATCGGTTCCCAAACCTACTATTATTTCGCGCTCTTTATCAATATACCCCGGTGCATAAGCCGTCACTGCGGAAACCGTCTCCGTATCAACCGACAAAACGCCGCCGTTTTCACGTTCCTTTGCAAATAATTCCTGAACCTTGCGATTTAATTCCCTCGTCCTGTCCGTCGCACCGCTTAAAAATTCCGCACCGCCCGTATATTCGGTATAATTGCTTTGAATAAAATCGCGCACGTTTATTTCTTCCTGCCATTTTGAGCCTTTAAAGCCATCCCAGCCGCTGTAATTCACGGTATCACCACCAAATGTTTTTTGTATAAGTCTAGATAATAATACTACATATTGTGTTACTTGTCAATATAATATTCTATATTTAGTAAAATTAATAATTTACATCTGTTGAGCAGGCACCGATTTTGCAGTTCGGATTAAATTTTGCAGAACAATTCGGATTTTTTTAAAAAAACGATTGTTTGTAAATGCGATTTATGGTATACTGTACTTGTCGAATTCAGGCAGACGCCGATCTGCCGATATCTTTTATTTACAGAGGTTGAAAATATGGGAAACAAACACACACCGTTCGGGGATCTTGCCATTGTCAGTATGAAGGGCTGCGAAGATATTTCTTCGCGTGTGGATTACTACCTTAAACAATGGAAAAACACCGACGAAACATTCGTAATTAACCCGATTTGTCCGCGTTTCGGCACGGGCGAGGCAAAAGGAATATTTCCTCACACCGCAAGAGGACTTGACGCGTACATAATATGCGACTGTTTTAACTGGGGCGTGAAGTACAAAATGTACGGTCACGAAGTCCCGATGAGTCCGGATGACCACTATCAGGACCTTAAGCGCGTTATAGCCTCAATGGGCGGAAAAGCAAGAAGAATAACCGTTGTTATGCCTATGCTCTATGAAGGCAGACAGCACCGCAGAACCGCAAGGGAATCACTCGACTCTGCAATGGCTTTGCAGGAGCTCGTAAATATGGGCGTTAAAAACATCATAACCTTTGACGCACACGACCCGAGAATACAGAATGCTATACCGAACGACGGGTTTGATAACATACAGCCCACATACCAGATGATAAAAGCGTTGCTGCGTTCCCACCCCGATGTAGAGATAGATAAGGATAAACTTATGATCGTATCGCCCGATGAAGGCGCTATGTCACGTTCCATTTACTATTCATCAGTGCTTGGAATAGATATCGGTATGTTCTATAAACGCCGCAACTACTCGGTAGTTATTAACGGCAAAAACCCGATTGAAGCACACGAATTTTTGGGCAAGGATATCCACGGCAAAGATATTATTATTGTTGACGATATGATAGCCTCCGGTGATTCGATACTTGACATTGCCGAACAATTAAAAGCAAAAGGTGCAAACAGAATCTTCGCATTTACAACATTCGGGCTCTTTACAAGCGGATTTGATAAATTTGATGAATATTATAAAAACGGACTTATCACAAAAATATTCACCACCAACCTGGTTTACGGAACCGATGAATTGCTTGAAAAACCGTGGTATCAAAGGGTTGATATGTCGAAATATATTGCTTTACTGGTTGACACAATGAATTGCGACAACTCGATAAGCAATCTGCTTAACCCGATCGACAGAATTAAGAAGGTACTTGATAAACACGATCGCGGCGAAAAAATCTAAACCGAAACCGAAAATTAATATGCAAGGTCTAAAGAACACCGCCGCGGCAAAGCCGCGGCGGTGATTTACTATACAGTTTTGTTTTTACAGGTCTTCAACAAGGCTTTCACCTGTCATTTCGGCAGGCTGGGGAATGCCCATTACCTTGAGCATTGACGGGGCAATGTCCGCAAGTCTGCCGCCGCTTTTTAATTTGCAGGGATAACCTACAACACAGAAGGGGACGGGGTTGGTTGTATGCGGGGTAAACGGTTTTCCGTCATCGCCTATCATACAGTCGGCGTTGCCGTGGTCGGCAGTTATAAACACTGTTCCGTCCATTGAAAGGGCTGCGTCAACAACCCTGCCTACACATTCGTCAACCGCTTCAACGGCTTTAACAGCCGCGTCAAACACGCCGGTGTGACCTACCATATCGCAGTTTGCAAAGT